>CAMLKF010000001.1 GCA_946480575.1 uncultured Nitrososphaera sp.
GATTGTGCGAGATAAATCTGAATCACAAAATAGGTCAGCGATTACTCATAAACTCTTACTATGGATGTCTGACGAACATTTACTTCGATTCTGTGCATTGTCTTATCCAGACATCGGTGAGAAGAAGCAACTAGAAGATAATTAGAGCAAGGAGCAACCGAAACGATAGACAGAATTGGAGTAAGAGATCACTCCATACCTCCGATTCGTCATTTGTTGTTTATTCTGCGCAATAGCTATACAAACGAATTTTTACCCCCCTCGCTTTTAAGCCATCCCGGAAAGGGATGCCAGGGACATTTGCTTGCTTGATGCGATAATGACGATAATAATTCTGATAGCCGTTGGTCTCGGTGCCGGTACACTGGGCTCGATGGTCGGCGTGGGTGGCGGTATAATTATGGTGCCCGCTCTCACATTCATGGCCTTTCCGCCTGCTCAGATCGCAAGCACCAGCCTCTTTGCAGTGACTTCGACGAGCGTATCGTCTACGATAGAGTATTCTCGGCAAAAGAGAATAGACTATAGACTCGGGATCGAGATGGCAGCCTTTGCGATTCCCGGCGCTGTGCTGGGCGCTTTCCTCTCGGATTATCTCTCGGCAGAATCATTCAAGCTGTACTTTGGCATACTCCTGATGCTCACTGGCATCTATGTGCTGTACAAGAACTCGATTCTGAAGGAAGGCGCAGCGTCAAAGAGGTCGATTGCTCTCCGGGTAGCAGTATTTGCCGCAACCTTTGGAGCGGGCATAATATCAAGCCTGTTCGGCGTGGGTGGCGGGATAATATTCGTGCCGGCAATGCTGCTCGTGCTTGGCATGACTATGCAGCGCGCCGCGCCAACCTCGCAGCTTACCCTCATGATGACTTCGCTTGCAGGCGTTTTTACGCACGCATTCTTGGGCCACCCTGACTACCTCCAGGCAATCGCGCTTTCTGCTGGCGCTTTTGTAGGAGCGCAGATAGGCGCAAGGGTGTCCCGTGATGCAAAAGAGCTACTGCTCCAGCGGCTCCTTGGGCTCGTGCTCATCGGAGTGGCAGCCAAGTTCATCTTTGACTGGCTCACCACACAGTAGCTAGGCGAGGCTGCTGGTGCTTGCCGCCCTGCTCTGCCTTTCTCACACAGACCTTTCTTACTGTCACCACCCTGTCGTCGATGCCGATGCCGATGTATTACCTGTGCAGCCATCTATCACGATCAAGCCTCTGCCACAGTCTTTAGGCTGGCTCGACCAGAGAATCACGTAGCTTTTCTCTTTGCCGGCGATATCGATGATAATATCACCCATGGTAAGGCGCATTACTTCCAGACGGACCAGCATCTTAGGCTCTTTGCGGAGGACCTCGACCAAATACGTAGCATGATCAACGCGGCCACAAAAAAGTTTGACGCCAAGGTAAGGGAAGGGCTCGCCAAGATAAACATCCAGACAAGCGAGCACAAGCCGTATGAGCTGCTCTTGAGAGTCTTCAACATACTGTACAACAACCACATTTCGATACAGAAGGCATTCTTTTACTCCGACAGAGATTATTGTTATTTTGAGCGACAAAGATGCCGCCACGGCATACGAGCTCTTGAGGACAAGGATAGCGAAATAGATCTCTACTTCCTTGCCTCGTCGACGTAGAATATTGCTTCGTTTCGCTTGAGCGCTGCGCCTGCTGCCAGGTTTGCTATCGAGTTGTGCAGCCTTTCGGCGTCCGGCTCGGCTCCCTCACTGTTGCCTGCCAGAACGAGGCATAGCTTGATGTTTGAGCCAAGCACATCGCCCAACTCCTGGTTCACCGTTGCGGTATACGGCCGCAGTGCGCCCCGAAATACGTCGGCTCGCGCTCGCAGTACGCCAGAGATTTTTTTGCCCACAGGCGCGTCAGGGCCCACGATGACGACGATGCCCTTAGAATTCTTGTATTTTACAGGCTCTTCTACCGCGCCCTGCGGAGCCATTGCATTCACCGCTTCTTTTGTGACTAACCCTGTCATGTAGATGAAGTTGTCGACCAGCGCGTCCCACTGCTTTCTTGACAGCTGGCTGAACGCAGTATTGTAGTCATAATCTCCAGTGAAATGAATTACTGCGTCAATATTGCCAAACTTTGCGCGAGCGGTGTTGAAGATGCGCTTCAAGCTTTCCTCGTCAAGCATGTTGATAGCGTGACTGTGGAACTCTCTGAAATGTGCCATGTCCTGCGGATTGCTGTAGAGCACGACGACCTGCTTGGCGCCTGCCGACTGCGCCGCCTGTGCGACCTTTTTGAGCCTTTCAATGTCCTTCTTGGCAGATGAGCTGATTGTTAGCACGATCACCTTGTCCTTCAGGTCTGGCGTAGCCTGACCTTCTACTGCAGTCCCGACTATTGGCTTGACGGGGTAAAAGACGCGGTCGTTTGGAATGACCCTGCCGTTTATCAGCTTACTTATCTTTTCGTCGCATAGGTTCATCACCATCTCGGCAACGTCTTCCTGCGTCAGGAACTCGCCGTCTATAATCATCTTGCTCGTGTTGCTCTGTATCTTTTCGGCAATTTCCTGAATCTTGGCAAGTGCGCTTGACACGGTTTCAGACAGCTTATTGATGTTTTCTTCCGATTCCTGATTTCGAGCTTGTGCAATTTCAACCGCGACTTGGCGCATACCTTTTGTGACTACGTGATCAGGCTCGCCCAAAAGCGGGAGCGCGCCCGCGGTGACCTTTTCAACTTCAACAGAGCTGAGGCCCGGGTAGCCGCCCACTCTTAAGAACTCTGCCGCAGCCTTTGGATATACGGTCTTGTAGATCCTGTCTGAGTGCACCGGGCCTGGGTTGGTTGAAATAGAGCGAATGTCGCGCTCTGCAAGCTCCCACGCCAGCGCCTCTGCAAGGCGGTTCTTGGCGCCCTGAGCCGCAGTGTAGGGAGTCCTGAACCTGTACGGCCTCTGCTCATAGCGGTTTTCTTCTGTGAAGAAAGTAGCGATGGTGATTATCTTGCCCCCCTTTTCCATCGCGCTCAAGCCCCTCACGGTAGTCCAGAACGTGCCTGTAAGGTGTATCGCTACCGCATCGCGAAATTCCTTGACGCTTGCGTTTGTAAACGTCTTGACTGGGCCAGAAACTCCGGCGTTGTTGACGATGATGTTGACCTTACCAAACTGCTTTTTTAAACTCTCAAACATCGAGTTGATCCCTTCCTCGTCGGCGACGTCAACGCCAGGGAATGCAGCCACCCTGCCTGAAGAGCCAGCAGACGAAATAATTTCATTCAATATTTCAGATGTTTGATCTAATGGTTCTTTCCTTCTGCCCATGATAACAATGTTGGCGCCTTGCTCGGCAAATTTTTTGGCGATTGCTTGCCCTATGCCTGTCCCGCTTCCAGTGACAACAACGGTTTTACCGCTAAATTTTAAACTCGACGTAAAAGACTGCTTTTCCACATTGCGGCACACTGCTGTACGATTATTAAAGCTAACTTTGCGTTAAGATTGTTGTTTCCCTAAGGAACTATATATACACTATTGCTAGGCCTTGATGCCCATTACCCGCAGCCTTTCCTTTATGTGCACGGCTATCCTGTCTGCAATTTCCATCATGGTCCCGTTGAATGCAAAGTTTTCCTCGTGTTTCCACTTGCCGTAGATCCGAATGTGGTCGTCCTCCGGGTCAACCCTGATCTCGCCTTCGTGCAGCATGACCTCCTTAAGTATCTCTGTCAGTTTCGCATCGCCCTGCAGGATATTAGCAAACCCGTCCACGCCAATCCACTTGACCTCGACGACGCGCTTGTTGCCAAAGTGGCCCCTTGTTTTTGGTTCGCATTTGGCAAGAAAGTTGCCGTTCTCCTGGCTTTCAACTTGGACGATGTAGTGGACTTGGTAGTAGTGCAGAGCGCCTTAGGGTAATGGAGCTGGATCTACTTTTGGCATGCCCCTTAATTCCTCTGAAGCACTTGGACAAAGTCGATGTTCTTCCCCCTGACCTTTACTATGCCCTTGTTTGTCACGAGCCTCGACGAGTGCGCAAACATGTAGCTGGAGTGCGGCTTTTGTTCAATCGGGTGCGAGCCCACTTCAAGGGCTTGGCAGTCGATGCCGCTCCTCTTCATCTCTGCCGCGAGCTTTTGATGGGGTCCAATCCTCTTCACTATGACCGGCTCGATGTCGGCGTGACCTTGCTTTTCTTCGTGCGAACCGGAATGGGGATGGCGCTTTATGTGAGAATCTTCGTGCTCCACGGCACCTAAAACAATTGGCAGCCACAAATAAATTCTACTGCTACTTGTTCTGGAGCATCTCCAGATATTTCCTGATGCCCATCCTGCCCACCGCATTGACCTTTTCAAGCACGCTGCTCTCTAAGTCCTTCTTGTATTTCTCGATCTTTTTCGCAATATCCGGGTGCTTTGCGGCCAGCATCTGGCATGCAAGGATGCCGGCGTTCTTGGCGCCGTTTATCGCCACAGTTGCCACCGGAACGCCTGGCGGCATTTGTGCTATTGAAAGAAGCGAGTCAAGACCATCGAGGCTCTCGGTTTTGATTGGTACTCCAATTACTGGAAGTGGTGTAATGGACGCAACCATGCCCGGCAGGTGAGCCGCACCACCTGCACCAGCTATGATGACCTCTATTCCCCTTTTCTTGGCATCTGCGGCGTACTCTATCATCCTCCTTGCTGTCCTGTGTGCTGACACTACAGTAACCTCGTTTGAAACGCCAAAAGTATCAAGAATGTCGGCGGCTTCTTTCATGACTCGCAGGTCAGAGTCGCTGCCCATTATGATGCCGACAAGAATTTTCTTTTTCAATTTCCGCCACCTGTAGGCACGAGCTCGACCATCTTTCTGGCTTTTGTTGCACGCGCAAGCGCTTCATTTATTGTCTTGCCTGTGGCAGTGATGTGACCCAGCTTACGCCAGGGCTTTGACGTTTTCTTGCCGTAGATGTATAGTTTGACGCCGGGCACGCCTAGCAAGCGGCTCAATCCCTTCACCGCGTATGGCCCGTTTAAATCTTCGTTGCCAAGTATGTTTACCATGACTGCCGGCGACAGCAGTTCTGGCTTGGAAAGCGGCAGGTCAAGCACCGCGCGCAAGTGCTGCTCAAACTGGGAAACAGAGCACGACTCATTAGTATAATGCCCTGAATTGTGAGGCCTCGGGGCAATCTCGTTTACCAGCACGTCGCCACCCTTGCTCACAAACATCTCGATGCCAAATATTCCTGCCCCTTGTAGCACTTCCATTGTCTTTTCTGCCAGCTTCTTTGCTTTTAACTCTACCTTGCGGCTTATCCTAGCCGGTACTATTGTGGTATCTAGGATGCTGTTTCTGTGTATGTTCTCTGCCACAGGAAAGGATTCTATCTGACCGCTTGGATTTCTGGCAACCATTATCGATATTTCCTTTGTAAACGGGACAAACTTTTCCAGCATGCACTCTCTGCTGGCAAAGTAGTTGAACCCTTCGCGTATCTTGTCCTCCGAGGTTATCAGGAAATTTCCGCGGCCGTCATATGAGTCCTCGCAGGCTTTTAACATTGCCGGAAGCTCGAACTTTTTGCACAGTTCCCGCAGGTGCTCTTTTGACTGGACAAGCTCGAATTCTGGCACCGTAATTTTGTTCTTTTTCAGGAATGACTTTTGCCTGTACTTGTTCTGGATTATGCGCAGGGTTTCAGGCGCCGGTCTAACTGGATAGTTCTTCGACTTGAGTTCTTTTAGCGCAGAGGAATTTGCCAGCTCAATTTCATAGGTAAGTATGTCGCACCTGTCAGCTAGCTTCATTATTGCAGATTCGTCCTTAAAGTCGGCCACTATCTGCTCGTCTGCAATCTTGGCAGCCGGGCACCCTTCAGTCGGATCAAGGACAATTATTTTAAGCGACATCCGCCTTGCCTCATGGGCGATCATTTTGCCGAGCTGGCCGCCGCCTATGATGCCAACACAGATGGGCCTGTCCATGGCAAGGAGGTCACTATTGACCATTAACCCACATTTGATCCATAATGGCGGCGTTAAAAGTCTTTCAATCAGATATTTATTTCAGGTTGCGTCATGACATCTCGCAATATGAGGCTTGTGCGCAAGGGCAAGGTTAAGGACATTTACGAGCTTGACGACGGAAATATCCTATTCCATTTTTCAGACCGCGTCTCTGCATTTGATGTCAAAATGGCTACACCCATACCGCGCAAGGGCGAGGTCCTCTGCAGGTTCGGCGAGTTCTGGTTCAATACCCTCGGCACAAACCACCACATGCTCAGGGTGACAGAGAAGGACAGGATGATCGTCAAAAAGCTAGAAATGATGCCTGTAGAATGCGTGGTGAGAGGCTACTTCTACGGCAGTTTTGTCGACCGCTACAAGAGCCATCTTGGCAAGAGCATTCCTGCGGATTTCAAGCCGGTTCTGGCAGGTAGGCTTCCAAAGCCGATCTTTGACCCGACCACAAAATCAGAGGAGCATGATAAGCCTATCAATCGGAAGGAAGCGATCGCATTAAAGCTCGTGTCTGAAAGCGACTACGACTACCTAGAGAGAACGTCGATCGCACTATATGAGAAAATGAGCAAGATAATCGAGAAGGCCGGCTTTATCATGGTAGACGTTAAGTTTGAGTTTGGCAGAGACAAAAATGGAAACATTATTCTTGGCGACTCGCTTGGTCCTGACGAATACCGGCTATGGCTCAAGACCGACTACCAGCCGGGCAAGGGTCAGGAAAGCTATGACAAGCAGCTGCTGAGGGACTGGTTAACCAAAATAGGCTTCAAGGACAAGGTCGACAGGCTTGCCCGGGAAGGCAAAAAGCCCGACCCGCCAGAAGTCAGCCCCGAAATCGCAAGCGAGCTGAGCAGGCGATACATCTTGGCCTACGAGCGCATCTGTGGATGCAAATTATAGCTCAATTTCTGTTCCGTTTTTACTGCCCTTTGGACTGCGTCCACGCTCGGACTGGACCTATCTGTTCATCTAGTAATCGCAGGGCATCGACTTTTCTAAGGTTGTAGTATTGCACTCATCATCACTGTATCATTTGAAGTAGTGTGATGACTGTATGATAGTTGCAAATCCAAACAGACACGCTATGGGTTATTATGAATCTAGTAGTACCATTAAACAATTTAGGCAAAAGTTACTGATACCCTGCTTTTACTAGATGTCCATAATCCTCTCAGCATAATGTCAAAAGTCTTACTTCAAAAGGATGTCAAGGTGAAAAGGGTCACGACTATGGGGCACTCAGCTGCCCACGCACTAAACGACCCTGTAAGGATACGAATTCTGGAAATCCTGAGCCACAAGCAAATGTCTGCCGAAGAAATTGTCAAGGTGCTTGAAAGCTCGGGCTTCAAGAAGGCGACTACCACAGTCAGACACCACTTGGACGCGCTCAAAACCGCTGGCTTGGTCGAGGCGACCAAGATGGTCGAGATAAGGGGCGCAGTGATGAAGTACTATGGGCCGACCCTGAGGGCGTTCAGCTACGATACGCCGGCCGACCTTGACAGGCACGCCAAGCTGGTCGACGATACGAGTTCCAAGCTGCTCAAGGTTCTGAAAGGTGTGATGGAAGACAAAAAGTTCGCTTCGGCGTTTGAAGGCAAGAACGGTAGCTGCGGCATGTGCAAGAACGACCACTTTAAAGAATACTTGGCGCTTGAAATACTGAACGCGGCCTTGGCAAAAGCAATGGAAAAGAAGGAATACATCGACATGGTTGCCAAAGAGCAGGCCAAAAAGTAGCCTAGTCGACTGTAATCCTGAATATCCCTTTCGCATTGCTGTCCTGCAGCAGTTTTACCATCTTTCTTGGGACGTCGGAAGATGCTTTGTCGCATCGGACAGACACCGTGCGTGGGCATGCAAAATTTGTCTTGCGTACCACGATATCGTGCGGATTCAGCATTGAAAGGCGCTCGTCGCCCCTGCCTGCCATCGTAAAAGTTTCGCCGCCGACCATTATCTCCATTTTGACAATTGAATCGTTTGCCCTCAGCCTTCGCTTGAGCGGCTCGCCCAAGTCGGCGCATGCCTTGCTCGCCCGCACCCCGATTATGCAGTCTCCTCTCGGAGTAAGGTGCTCGTCCCTGGTTATCTCGACTGTCTTGGTGTGGAGCGACTGGACGTTTGAGTGACCTCGGAACGTTATCTCGTCCTGCAGCATGTGCAAAAACCCTCAACATAAATGGTATTAAAATCAAGCTTGCAGGCGCCTTTGGAGCGAGATAGGCTTAAATGGAACATTACAAAAAAAGTAGATGGAATTGTTACCAGCAGCAGCGGGCTATGACCGAGCCATTACTGTATTTTCACCAGACGGCAGGCTTTACCAAGTAGAATACGCGATTGAAACCGTCAGACGCGGAACGCTTGCAATAGGCGTCAAGAGCAAGGATGGCGTAATTCTGGCAGTAGAAGAAAAGGCCAGGAGGCTCCAGATATCAAATGTTACACAAAAGATCTTTCAGGTTGACGACCACATCGGCGTCGCAGCCGCAGGCTACATTCCTGACGCGCGCACGCAGGTCGACCACGCGAGATTCTTTGCCCAGAGTAACAGGCTAATCTATGACGAGCCTGTCGACGTAGAGGGTGTCGCCAAGAACATTGCCGACATGGCCCAGCAGTTCACGCAATATGCTGGCGTGAGGCCGTTTGGCGTTGCGCTGATACTTGCAGGCGTGGACAAGAACGGCTCTGCGCTGTTCCTGACCGACCCGAGCGGGACCTACATCGGCTACGACGCAGTTGCCATCGGCGCAGGCAGCGACCAGGTGACTGAATTTCTTGAAAAGAGCTACAAGCCTGAGTTCGGCCTTGATGAAGCCGCTGCCCTTGCAATCGAGTCG
Organism: uncultured Nitrososphaera sp.; assembly: GCA_946480575.1. The sequence goes on from CAMLKF010000001.1 coordinate 8,834, forward strand.
ATTTACCTCGTGAGCGAGGAAAAGACCGGCACAAGGCATGTAAAGATGGCGATAATCGACAACAAGAACAAGGCGATGCGCAAGATTGAGGACGAGGACATCGAGAGGTACGGATCGATGGCCAAGGAAAGGGCCGGCAAGCGGGGCACCTGAACCTTATCATTTTGGTAAAATTAATTTAAGGAATAGTTGCTCAGCTGTACCATATTATGGTAGCGAAAATAGGCGCCAAAGCTCCAAACCTTCAAGTTTCTACATGGATCCAGGGCAAGCCGACCAACATTGACAAAGAAAAAGGCAACGTTGTTCTAGTTGAAGTATTTCAGGTCAACTGTCCTGGCTGCTTTATCTATGGCATCCCTGAGGCGATAGACATTTACAAAAAGTACAAGGACAAGGGGCTTACTGTTCTTGGCATAGCGACAGCCTTTGAAGACTATGACAAGAACACGATTGAAAACCTGCAGAAGCTGGTCACCACAGGCGAGGTTATCGGCGAAACCTACAGGGCCTTTGGGCAATACGGCCAGCTAAAGGACGGCAACAAGCTGCCGTACAAGATACCGTTTCCTGTTGGATTTGACATGCTCAAGAAGGAAAATGGTCAAATGACAGATAGCAAGGTTATGGGCTTTATCGAAGCCAACATTCCTGATTTTCGATCGTACAGCGAAAAAGACAGACAGGTACTGGTAGAGCGGGTCAAGCAGTATTTACGCACAAAGGAATATTCTGCCAAGACCTTTGAAGATTACGCACTGAGAGGGACACCTTCGAGCATCCTTGTCGACAGAAAGGGCATTCTCCGCTCGACATTCTTTGGATCAAACGGCTTTCTGAAAGGCGCTGTGGAAGAGCTGCTGAAAGAATGATATGGCAGACTTTTGGGTCGCGATACCGGATTCCTCGCTGTCAGACGAGCAGACAAAGCGTGACAAGAGCATCAAGATAGCCCAGTTTGCCCGCGCCTGCTCTATCTTCCGGGTTAAGAAGATATACGTCTACCATGACTCGTTGTCGCAGTTTGAAAAGGATGACTCTGACTTGCTCAAGACGATTTTGCGCTTTCTCGATACTCCTCAATACCTACGCACAGCGCTGTACCCGAGGATGCACCAGTTGGAATATGCCGGCATTCTTCATCCGATAAAGGCTCCGCATCACAAGCCTCCAGAGGACATCAAGAAGATGCGGGCTGGCGATGTACGGACTGGCGTCCTTGCAAAGGTCAAGGGCCAGCTGTTCGTTGAAGTCGGGCTTCGGTCGCTCGTGCCGTTTGTGGGACAGGGATTTGAAGGCAAGAAAGTCAACGTCAAGTTCACCACGCCATACCCAAATTTGCGAGCAATTGAGGCCACAGAGCAGGACATTTTCGAGTACTGGGGCTATGAAGTAAAAGAAGTGCCCTCGCTTGCCAAGCTTCTCGCGAGCATAGAGAGCAAGACTGAAGTCGTTATCACCTCAAGAAAGGGTAGCTACTTCAAGAACGTCGAAGCAAAGATGATCGAACGCACGAAAAACGCGCAGAATATATTGGTAGTATTTGGAGCGCCCAAGCACGGCGTCCATGACATTCTGGCAAAGGAAGGCTCAAGCGTCAAACCTTACGAGTTTGTGGTAAACATGTTTCCAAACCAAGGCACTGAGACAGTGAGGCTGGAAGAAGCAGTACTTGGCACATTGGCAATACTGAACAACTCTATCAAATAGGCCCAGATAATGCATGTATACAATGCTAGCATTACTGTGCTATCTATCAGACCTTCAATACAGATTAATCCAACTAGCCTCACTTATACGATGAGATTCATCTTTATATTTGCATAGAAAAGAAAGATGTCAAGAAAGATTGCTGCCCTGCTAATGCTATTAGGAATCAAGTTTCTCTTAATTGAAGCATTAATTCTCCCGATGCAGCAAGCGCACGCAGTAGAAGCGGAGATAGACATAGAGCAGTGTGGCGGTGAAAACGCAAAATGGACAGAGAACAGTGAAGGTTCTCTAAAAGAGACAATAACATACAAGATAATAGACGAGGCAGATAAAGAGGAATGGGAGGAGGACGCCGTAGTAGATGGAATCGAGAGGTGGGATGACCATTTGTATAACTTTGAGCGAGTTGGCTCTGATGAGGCTGCAGCAGATATCCGCGTAACGATTGTTGATTTTGAAGACCTTGCAGATATTACAGCAGAGATACTTGGAAGGGAAGAGCAAGAATCCCTCAGCAGAACTGGCATAGTCGGCGGTGTTGGTGGCATATATTGCAGCAACAAAGGAGATGGCATAATAGAACTAGGCTGGATCATCATAGGAATAGGAGGTGGCCTCCTAGACACTGATGACGCAATTGAAAATGTCGCAGCTCATGAGATAGGGCATGCATTAGGTCTAGGTCATGCCAGTTATGGGAGCGATTTAATGTATGGCAGCTCCGACGGGCATACCTTGAGGACAAGCAAAGTTTGCCCAAGCAATCTCGATATCGAAGCACTGGCTGCCGAAGAATCGCCATATTCCGAAGATGACTGGCAGACTCAGAACTGTTAATAATACTGAATAACTACTCGAAGATTTTCCCTAAACCGTGCATGGCTATCAAGAGATGAGATCAACTTTTAATCAAACTGCCTATAATAGTAGCATGAAAGATAAACGGTAAGGCAATAGCAGAAGTGGTAGGGATAAAGAAGGTTTCAACAGACTGAATGTAGGTGTGTGATGAGCTGATGTTATTATCATCTCCGCCGATACCTTTGGTCATACCAAAGATTCGATACAGACCACTGTCATTATTGAACTAGTGACAGTAAAAGAGACTGCCAATTCCAGAATGAATTACGCCAACAAACGGAAACAGATAGAGAATGTGAATGTAATGCTTTTGACTTCCCAGACCCAACCTATCAAAGGAAATCTATTGTATCAATGAAAGCACGTTAGCAAGGCTGGCTTACCTGTAGGAGACAGGCCCTATGTGTTGATGCGGCAGCCAATAAGAACGATTCAGGTTGACATTCTTTATCATCTGACACTTGACAGCCTACAAATCACTCGCTATCTTGACAGAACCTCTTATAGTAGTCATAATAAAATACTTGCTAATGATGACCCAACCTGATTGCACATCTTTGCGTAGACACGACTCAAGAATTTCGATCGACTTTTCTTATCATAATCATGTGGATGTCAAATAACTTATTAAAGGGAGAGCCAGAGTCATGCAGTATCCATGGGTCATCGTAAGTATGGTGCCCCAAGAAGGGGCAGCATTGCCTTTAGGCCGAGAGCCAGAGCCAGAAGCCTCGAGGCAAGAGTAAGAACTTGGCCTCAGATAGCCGTCGAAAAGAGCTCTCTCTTGGGTTTTGCAGGTTTCAAGGTTGGCGGTATTCACATACTGACCATCGACGATAGGGAAAAGACTCCGAACTTTGGCAAGCAGCTGTTAAATGCTGCAACTGTCATTGCAGTTCCTCCAATTAAGGTCATTGGCATTCGAGGCTACAAGCACGACCTCTATGGCCAGCATGCAATCTTTGATGTTTACTTCAAAGACACTCCAAAAGAGCTGTCCCGCAAGTTTGACGCCAAGCACGCCGAAGAGTCTTTTGCCAAGGCGGAGGGCATGCTGGGAAATGCAGGCGCTGTCATGGCTATTGTCGCGGTCTCTCCGCATTCTATTGGCATTTCTCAAAAGACCCCGTTTGTTTTTGAAGTTGCAGTTTCTGGCAAGGACGCAAAAGCCCAGTACGACTATCTGAAGAGGGTGCTTGGCAGGGAGGTCAAGGCAAGCGACATTTTCCAGCTCGGACAGAATATTGATGTCTTTGGAATTACGCGTGGAAAAGGAGTCGAAGGCCCTGTAACAAGGTTTGGCATCAAGAGAAAGCAGCACAAATCAAGAAAGAGCGTCCGCGCAGTTGGAACTCTTGGTCCCATCTCGCCTGCGGTCGTCATGTACACGGTCGCAAGGCAGGGACAGAGGGGATTCCACCAGAGGACCGAATACAACAAACGCATACTGATAATGTCCAATACTGAAAAAGATGGGCAGAACTCGATAAACCCATCAGGCGGCTTCAAGCACTTTGGGCTAGTCAAGGGCGACTACATCGTCGTCAGAGGCTCGATCCCCGGCGTCCCAAAAAGGCTCGTCAAAATGAGGCACCCGATACGCAACGTGCAAAAGAAGGTGCTTGAGCCAAAGATTCTGGAGGTTGTTGTTGAATAATGGCAAAGGCCAAAGTCGTCGCGATAGGCGGCAGGGACGCAGGCGAAGTCGAGCTACCGATAGTTTTTGACACGCCGTATAGGCCTGAAGTGATCCAGAAAGTCTATGTGAACCTGCTGTCGCACTCGTACCAGAGGCAGGGGCGCTATCCTGCAGCCGGTCAAATGGTAAGCGCAGAGTCGCGCAATACCGGCCTTGGCATCGCAAGGCTTGCAAGGGCACGAGGCGAAGGATTCCAGAGGGCAGGGCAGGCGGCAAGCGTGGCAGGCGTCAGGCACGGCAGAGTCGCCCACCCGCCAGAGTCGTGGAAGGACATTTACAAAAAGATAAACCACAAGGAAAAGCAGCTAGGACTCTGCTCCGCAATAGCCGCGACTGCCAGAAAGGATCTAGTTGAAAAGCGCGGCCACAGGATAGACGACAAGGTAAAACTGCCGATTATCGTTTCAAACGACATTGAATCAGTTGCAAAGACCAAGGATTTGAAAAAGGCGCTGGTAGACCTAGGCATCGGCGACGATCTGACAAGGGCGAGCGTCATCCGCAAGCCAAGGTCTGGAACGGCAAGGCGCAGGGGAAGGCAGGCGCGTCAAGGCACAAGCGCATTGGTTGTAGTGGGCAACGACTCAAAGCTGGTCAAGCTCTCACGCTCAATTACTGGCGTTGATGTCAAGCACATCAAAGACGTGAGCGTACTGGATCTGGCACCGGGTTCAAAGCCAATCAGGCTGGCGATATTTTCGCAGAACGCAGTTGACCAGATGAAAAGCATGCAGGCGCCGATGCACAAGCTGATGGAACTGATCAACAAATGAGCAGCAAAGAAACGAAGGCGACAGGACTGCCGACAGCAGCAAAGAACGAAACCGCGCCAGCAGCCACAAAGGAGGCAACAACATCTTTGTCAATGACTGCACAAGAAGCGACGACACTGATAATCGCTCCCTATGTCACTGAAAAGACGTTCAACCAGATAGAGAAGGAAAACAAGCTGGCATTCATTGTCGCAGAAAATGCGTCAAAGAAAAAGATAACCGAGGCCATTGGCGTGCTCTACGAGGCAGAAGCGACAGAGGTCAACACGACGAGGACAATAAGGGGCAAGAAGGCGTTTGTGAGGTTCAAGGCACCCGAAGGCGCAAGAGAACTCGCGACTAAGCTGGGTCTGGTGTAAAGCATGATGATGCTTCTCGTTAGATTTAAAAGTGGTAAAACAGTCAAGGAGGGAGTGATACAGTAATTGGTGCGTGAATTCAAGTTCAAGGGTTACACTCCTGAGCAGCTGCAGACGCTGTCCATAGAGAACCTGCTGCCGCTTCTCAATGCAAGGCAGCGAAGGTCGCTTGACAAGCGCGTCAGCACTTATATGAACGATGACAAGCGAAAGCTGCGCGAAAAGGTCAAGCTGGCAAGAGAGGGCAAGCTCAAGGGCCAGCTGAGGACGCACACCCGCGACATGATTATTCTTCCTGACATGGTTAATCTTACTATCCACGTTCATAACGGCAAAGAGTTTGCGCAGGTCAACATCAAGCCGGAAATGATTGGGCACTACCTTGGGGAGTACGCGATAACCAACAAGCGCGTGCAGCACGGTGCTCCAGGTGTAGGCGCGTCGAGGTCGAGCCTGTACGTCCCATTGAAGTGATCGATATGCCGCATTTTGGATATGCTTTTCAGAATTATGACAAGACCAAGCAGGTGCGTGCTTCAATACGCGAGAAGGACATTTCGCATAAGCACTCACGCGAGATAGCTGTCGCCATCAAGGGCATGTCGATTGAAAAGGCGCGCGAGTTCCTTGAAAGCGTGATTGCGCGCAAGGTGGCCGTTCCATACCGGCGTTACAACATGGAAGTGGCGCACAGGTCAAACATCCGCGATGGCTTTTTTGCAGGCAGGTTTCCGCAAAAGGCCGCCCACGAATTTCTCAAACTTTTGGACAACCTTGAATCAAACGCAGAGTATAAGGGCATGGACCTTGACCGCTTGCGAATAGTAAACGCTGCGGTGCACAAGGGCACCAAGCTCCAGCGCTTCCAGCCCCGCGCGATGGGAAGGTCAAGCCCGAAATACGACACGCTTGTTCACGTTGAACTTGTTGCACAGGAAGCGAGGTCTGAAGAATAATAATGAGCGCAATCAAGAACGTTGTAAAAAACAACTTCCGCAACATGGAGCTCAACGAGTTCCTTTCAACCTCACTCAAGGACGCGGGATATGGAGGAGTCGAAGTGCAAAAGACACCGGTGGGTGCAAGGATAACCGTGTACGTCACGAGGCCAGGCCTCGTCATAGGCAGAAAGGGCACAGGTATCAAGGACCTGATGGCCAAGATAGAGCAGAAATTCGGCCTCCAGAACCCGCAGATTTCCGTACTCGAAGTCACAACTCCCGAGCTAAATCCGGCAATCATGTGCAACAGGATCGCGCAGCTTATCGAGCGCGGGACGGCGTTCAGGCGGGCAGCAATGTGGACGCTCAACACTGTAATGAATTCAGGCGCGCTCGGCGTTGAAGTAGTCATTTCTGGTAAGCTCAGGACAGAGCGCGCTCATTTTGAAAAACACACAATTGGCGTCGTGCCCAAGAGCGGCGACGTTGCGGGTCACATCGTGAGCACAGGAGTCACGCACGTACTGACAAAGATGGGTCTGATGGGCATACAGCTGAGGATTGCATCAAGAGCATCTCTTCCGCAGGAATTTGAGCTCAAGGAAAGCTCTTCTCCTACCGCTGCGCCAGCAGATTCTTCCGCGCTAGGAGAGGCATCTGGAGGAGAAGCGCCAGCGGTTGAAGCTCAAGCGCAAGTTGAAACAACAGGAGGCAAGCAAGATGGCCAGGCTTAAGCTCAAGACGCTGCGCGAAATGAACGACCAAGACCTGGCGGATAAACTGTCCGAGCTCAAGGCAGACCTTGCCAAGCTAAAGGTGGAAAAGTCGAAAGGCACTCTCAAGAAGCAAACTGCAAACATCAAGTGGCTCAGGCGCGACATTGCGCGCATGCACACTCTTTTGAATGAAAGGAAGTCCTCGAAGAAATGACGATAACTGCAGAAAACGTGCTTGCTCACGAGATCATCGGCCTTGGCGCAAGGATAGTCGAATCAACCGATCCAACCCTGCAGGCCGTCAGTGGTACAATAGTATTTGAAACCAAGAACATGCTATCGATTAAGGTGAATTCAGAGGTAAAGCAGGTGCCAAAAAAGGCAGCAAAGAAAATTCGGATCGAAACGCAGTCTGGCGTTTGCTTTATAAGTGGTTCATCACTGACAGGAAGACCTGAGGATCGTATATCGCGATATTAAATTGAGAGAAAGTGATAATTGATGGTCAGGAATATCGGAGTTTCAGTTGTTCCCCCCCGCAAGACATGCGAGGACGAGCTATGCCCGTTCCACGGCACACTCTCGGTAAGAGGTAAGTTGCTCACCGGCATTGTTTCAAGCGCCAAGGCGTCCAAGATGGTGGTGGTATCGAGAGAGTATGCGAGACCCGTTCCAAAGTACAAGCGTTACCAGAGGAGCAGGTCAAAAGTCCACGCTTACCTTCCCACATGCATCGAAGCAAAAGAAGGCGAGGAAGTAAAGATAGCCGAGTGCAGGCCGCTTTCAAAGACAGTGTCGTTCGTAGTGATAGAGGTGAATAGCAAGGATGGCAGCAAGAGGTAAGTCGAGAGCAGTTTCAGCAAAGGGCGTTGAAGAGTTCCGCCCGTACATCACAAGGGCAATCCCGGTTACGGCAAACCTTGTGTGCGCAGATAACACTGGCGCCAAGATACTGCGTGTCGCGCAGGTAACTAGGTACAAGGGGAGGCACTCGAGGCAGCCAGCGGCGGCAGTTGGGGACTTTGTGACAGTGACAGTAAAGAAGGGGCCGGGGGAGCTGCGCAAGCAGGTTTTCGGCGCGGTAATTGTTAGGCAAAAGTACCCAATAAGGAGACCCAGCGGCGTGCGTGTAGCATTTGAAGACAATGCTGCTGTGCTCGTAACACCCGAAGGCGAGATCAAGGGAACAGACATCAAGGGCCCGGTTGCGTCAGAAGCGGCAGAAAAATGGCCAAGAATAGCCAACTTGGCAGGCATGATAGTATAGCATAGGTGAAAATTGCATGGTACAAATTAATCCAAAACTCATAGACGTTCCAAAGCACCAGCGCGATAGGATGATGGGCGCGCCGCTTGCAGATGCCCTGCGCGACCATGACAAGAAGAAGACGCTGCGCGTGGTCAAAGGCGACTCTGTGAGGGTCTTTAGAGGTGAATACAAGGGCGTCGAAGGCAAAGTCGAAAAGGTCAATACCGAGCAGGGGACGCTCCACATCGAGGGAGTCCAGAGGAACAAGATCCGCGGAGGTCAGGTAAAGGTTCCGATACACGCTTCAAACGTCATGATAATCAACCTTAATCTGGACGACAAGTACAGGTCAAAGAAGCTCGGTGGCGAGCCAGAGCCTTCCGAAAAGGAGGCAGCAGCTGCCGCCAAGAAAGAAGAAGAAAAGGAGGATAAAGAGTAATGGGCAAGAAAGGCGGCGACACCCGAGTAAAGAGGCAGATGGCGCCGACGTTCTGGGCAACCAAGAGAAAGCAGGGTCAGTTCGTTGTTAGAGTCGAGCCAGGGCCGCACCCCAAAGGTCGCGCGTACCCGCTTGGAATGGTTCTTCGCGACGTGCTTCATATGGCAGCCACGATGCACGAAGCCGAGAGGATACTGAATGCAAGCAAGGTCAGGGTGGATGGCGTGATAAGGCGCGACCCGAATCTCGCTATTGGACTCATGGACATAATTGAACTTTCTACCGGTCAAGCGTACCGCATGGTTCCTAAAGACTCGATGCTTCTGACTTCAGTTGCAGTCGAAGATGCAGAAAAGGGCATCAAGCTGGTAAAGGTGACAAGCAAGACAACAATTAGGGGCAAGAAGTTGCGATATGGATTCCATGACGGCAAGACCCTGATAAGCGACCAGAAGCTCAAGGTCGGAGACACATGCGTCATCCAGTTGCCAAAAGTAGAGATAAAGAACCACATTCCATTTGAAAAGGGCATGACCGCTCTTATCATAACCGGCGAGAACGCCGGTGGGGTCGGCAGGATAGACGACATCCAAGACGGCATATTTTCGCTCCCAAAGCGAGCACTCGTATCGTTTGAACACAGGTCAGTTGAATTGCCGGTGGAGATGGTTATGGTTGTCGGTTCGAACAAGCCAGTGATAAAGGTGAACCAAAAATGAGTAAACAATTAGAACAGCAGCAAGACATGAAAAGGATAGGCGTCGACAAGATAGTGATAAACATTGGAGTCGGCAAGTCCGGCGAACCCATAGAGAAGGCCAAGAAGGCGCTGCTCGAGCTTACGGGTCAGCAGCCGGCAGTCCGCGGCGCAAAAAAGACGGTGAGGGACTTTGGCATCCACAAGGGCGAGCCGATAGGCACCATTGTAACATTGAGAAGGGAGCCAGCCTTGGAGTTCTTGAAGCGTGTCATTGCAGCCAAAAGGAATGTTCTAAAGGCATCCTCTTTTGACAATTATGGCAACATTTCGCTAGGAATTCACGAGCACATCGACATTCCAGGAACAAAGTACAACCCAGAGATCGGCATCTTTGGCATGGACGTCAATGTCGTGCTGAGCCGGCCGGGGTACAGGATTGCAAAAAGGAGCAGAAAGAGCGCGCAGATAGGCAGGACCCATAGGATAAACAAGGAAGAGGCGATCGATTTCTTCAAGCAGGAATTCGGGGCGGAGGTTGAATAAAATACCAAAGCCAAGAAACTACGAAGAGACTGGAAGAAAAAAGCTCGCGCATGGCAAGGGCACAAGGTGGTGCAGAAGGTGCGGTTCATATGACGGTCTCGTGCGCAAGTATAACCTGATGCTGTGCAGGCAATGCTTCAGAGAAGTCGCCGCAAGCCTGGGGTTCGTGAAATACGAATAGGAGGATATTGTGAAATGCCAGCGTTAAACGTCGTGTCAAACCTGTTTACAACCATTTACAACAATGAGTCTAGGAGAAAGAGGGAGTGCATCGTGGTCCCTGCAAGCAAATTCGCAAGTGAGATACTGCGCGTGATGCAAAAGCACCGCTATATCGGCGAATTTGAGCAGATAGATGACGGCAGGGCAGGCAAGTTCCGCATTCAGCTGTTGGCCAAGATTAACAAGTGCGGCATTATTACGCCACGCTTTTCAGTCAAGAAAGACGCTTACTTTGACTGGGAGAGGCAGTTCCTGCCTGCATACAGCATGGGTATATTGCTCGTTTCCACCAGCAAGGGAATCATGTCGCACCACGATGCGCAAGCAGAAAACTTGGGAGGCGTTTTGCTTGGCTTCGTCTACTGAGCAGGAAATAATGGCAGAGGTAGAGGCGCCGGCAAGCGTCAAGGTAACCAAGCAAGGTAATGTGCTTTCCGTAAAAGGCAAGCTTGGAACTGTCAAGAAGGACTTTACAAAGCTTCCCGCCGCAGTGACTATCCAAGCCAACAAGGTGACAGTCAAGCCCCATGGCACGCGCAAGCGCGACTTGGCAGTGACAAACACCGCGCGAAGCATTATCCAGAGCATGATAAACGGAGTCGAAAAGGGCTACACGTACAAGCTTAAGGTGATATTTGCACACTTTCCAATATCTATCAAGGTCAAGGACAAAGAAGTGCATGTCGAGAACTTTTTTGGCGAGAGGTCAGCGAGGGTTTCCACGATAGTAGGCGAGGCCACCAAGGTCAGCGTGGCAGGCGAGGATGTCCTAGTCCAGGGTCCGAGCCTCGAGGATGTATCGCAGACTGCAGCCAACATCGAGCTTTCGACGAGAATAAAGGACAAAGACCAGCGCGTGTTTCTGGACGGCCTGTACATCTACTCTCGCGAAGAAGGCATGTAGTAAGCAAGCCCAAACATTTATTTTGTGTTTGGATTTTTCGTGTTAGTGCGCCGCTGTAGCTCAGCATGGTAGAGCAAATTCAAAGCGCAATATTGTGCTTCGGAGCTTAACTGGCTGTTAACCAGTGGGTCACCAGTTCGAGTCTGGTCAGCGGCGCTATATCACTTTTATCAGATTCACCTGCGATAGCTTTATCGCGCAAGTACAGGTACCCTTGTATAGCAAATTTGTATACTACGTGACCAGCTGCCTTGGCCAAGAATAACGAAACGCCACCAGCCGACCAAAGCAAAAAGCCGCCTATCGAGGATCAATTAAAGGTCAAAACCCTGAAGGTGTATATATGCACATGGTAAAAAAGAAAGAAAGAGCCGGCGGGTATCAGGGAGGTGCAGCGCGACCTCGGCTTCTCAAGCCCAAGCGTTGCAAACTACCACATCGACAAGCTAGTCGGACTTGCCCTTGTGGACCAAGATGAATACGGTCGATATTTCGTGGTGCAGAGAGTACAGGTAGGAGTCCTGCAAGCATTTGTCAACATCGGCGGGCTGACAGTGCCGCGGCTGTCATTTTTTGCTGCGTTTTTCGCCACGATGCTAACTGCCTATGTTGTGTTGAACTTTAGCAGTTTGAACATTCATGCAATCGGCTTTGCAGTAGCCGGAACTGCTGCGTATTGGTTTGAAACAATAAGCGTATGGATGAAAAGCCCGCCAGGATAGTATTTCAAAATTCGAGTTTTGAAATATCACTATATCACAATAATATCAAGTGCGATTGCGTCTGCCAGCAGGTCCAAGTGGCGGTTTGCTATTACGTAGCCGTTCTTGATGTCGCTTGATGCGAGCCAACGGTTCGATGAGCTGAACAGCCTTTCTTTCTTCATCCTCCTTTCTATTTCTTCAACGTCAAGTTCTCTTTCCTCCACCTCCTCTGTTTCGGTGTGCTTGATAGTCAGGAGCACCTTTCTGACAAGTACCCGGCGGCCAAAGCGCTGGGAAAAGTCGCGGGCGTTTTCGTCTATTTCAACCAGCTTTATCTTGATCTGCAGCCTGTTGAGCGCATCGCGGCTTGTTAGGAGCCTCTCGTCGATGAACCTGTCATAGCTCATATAAGATTAGACTCTTACACCGAAGTATATTAATGTCGAGCCTTTTCTGCCGGCACAAAGTTGTAAAAGGCAGTGCCGTCATGCCTGACGCCGCACCCCGACATCCTCACCATCATCCCCTCTGTTAATTGGTTACTGCTTTCAAATGATCCAACAATCCTGATGCCTGACATTTCGATGATCCCAAAGACGCCTTGCTTGTCCTTGACTTGCGAGTTGGTGAATTCCAAGAGTGTGCCACTAGTTTCTATCTGCTGGAGCGACGTCCTTGATAGGCAGCGCGGACAATTGTGAGAGGGAGGCCATGCCTTAGCGCCGCATGACCCGCACACAGGCATCCGGAATTTCCCTTTTTTCAAGGATTCAATAAATTCCTTCAAGCATCAAGCACCCATCACAATTACTATTGCTGAAGAGCCTGCCGCCGCGAGGTTGTGGACAAGGCCAGTTTTGCAGCCCTTCACCTGCCTCTTGCCGGCAGCACCAGCGAGCTGCGCCGCGACTTCCGCTACTTGGGCAACGCCTGTAGTCCCGATAGGATGGCCGCATCCAATTATCCCGCCCCGTGGGTTTACCGCTATTTCTTGTTGGCCAACGAACTTGCCTCCTTCTCCCTTTTTTGCAAAGCCCAAGTCTTCATACGCCAGTATTTCAAGTATCGTGAACGCGTCATGCAGCTCTGCCACGTCTACCTGAGACGGTCTGATCTGGGACGTCTCATAGGCATCACGCGCCGCAAGCTTTGCAGCCTCAATCGTGGTAAGGTCCCTCGTAGCCTTCGCAAAGCTTGCCGAATTTGTCCTCTGGCCGGTGCCCTTTATCCACACCGAGCTGTCGAACTTGTTAGCCTTTTCTTCAGCTACTAGCAGCACTGCGGAGGAGCCATCGCATGGGGCCGAGCAGTCAAGTAGTTTAATTGGGTCGGCTATCTTTTTTGAATTCATTACTTCTTCAAGGCTTACTGGCTTGGTGAAAAGTGCCTTTGGGTTTTTCGAGGCGTTTTTGTGGTTCTTGACGGACACGATTGCCATCTGCTCTTCGGTTGTTCCGTACTTTCTCATGTGCGCCTTGGCAAATATCGCCGCCCAGTGAACCGGGAACATAAACGATCCCCGGGTTATGTCCCATAGAAGCTTGTTGCCCGGGCTGTCCGCCTTTTCTGCACCGACCACGAGTGCCGTATCGCACAACCCTGATGCAATGAGCGAAAAGGCAGAAGCTATAGCGTTTGTCCCCGAGTTGCACAGGTTGTCTATCCTGTGAGATATCTTTGGTTTTATCCCCAACATTTCAGATACTATCGTCGAGCTGTACTGCTCGGTTGCGCAGCTTGAAAACATAACTGCGTCGATCTCTTTTCTTGAAATTTTGATGTTCTTTAGAATATCAATGCAGGGGCCACATGCAAGCTCCAACACCGACATTTTTGAATCCTTGGCAAACTTTGAGGTTGCCCACGAGGCGATAGCTACCCTGCGCACATCAGAAGGTTGACAACAATTCCCTAAATGAACTTTCTGAGTCGCCTACGGGGTTCAGCTGGATTATTGGAAGTGTTACTCCTGCTGATGTGAACTGCGCAAGCGACTTGCGGCATTCTTCGCTGCTGCCGCAGATTGCAAGCGACTTGAGCATCCTGTCCGAGACAAGCCTTGCAGCTGCTTGTCCTCCAGCTTTGTCATATTCTGCAATGATCTGCTGCACTTCATTTTTGAAGCCGTTTTCAGACAGAAACTTGCTGTAGTACTTCCCTACTGATACATAGAATGCAAGGGTCTTTGCTGCGCGCTCGCGGGCTTTGTCCGGATCTTTGTTTGAGACAGCGCATATGAACGACGAGGCGACTTCAAAGTCCCTGCCTTTTGTGCTGCATTTCAGTTCTGCCACAGTTTTTTTCAGTTCGTCAATCGGCCGAAGGTAGAGGAGCACGCCATCTGCAAGCTCAGACGCAAGCGCAAGCATCCTCTTGTTGATGGCCGCCATAAAAATCGGTATCTGCTTTCTCTGCGGCTGGTGAAGGATCTTGAAGTTCCTGACCTTGAAGAATGTGCCGTCATAATTCACCTTCTCGCCGCTTACCATACTCTTTAGGCACTGTACGTATTCTCGCATCCTGTCGACCGGCCTTTCAAATTTCATCCCGTGCCAGCCCTCCACTATTGCAGCACTGCTCGCTCCCAAGCCAATTATTGTTCTATTGCCAGAGAGCATATCAAGCGTAGTGGCTGCCATGGCTACTGTTGCCGGCGTCCTTGCATATATGCTGATAATAGAAGTGCCAAGCCTGACCCTTCTTGTCGCCTGTGACATTGCGCCAAGCGTGGCAAAGGATTCGCGGCCCCATGATTCCGGGATCCACAGCGAATCGACCTTTTCCTGCGAGTCGGCCATCTTAGCGCAGGCAAGGACCTCACACATCGAAAGCAATGGGCCGAGGCTGTAACCTATCTTTTCAGCGGTCATGACAGCTTTGAGCCTTGGATCTCTCTGGCAGCTTCCTCAATGTCCTTGTGCGAGTCAATAGAGCGCCACAGGACATTCTCGTATCTTACTGCGTTTAGTTTTCCCTCTTTTGCCAGCGCGGGCAGGGCGGTTACCTCGATGTTGCCGTTTTCGGGCAGGTAGTTGAACACTTCTTGCGTAAAGTGATACACGCCAGCGTTGATCCACTTGTCAGGAATTTTTGGCTTTTCCACAAAGCCAAGCACCTTGGAATTCTTGTCCACCTCGACAATGCCAAACGGGCTCCTGAGCGGAACAAGCGCCAGCGAATGCGAGCTGCTGTCGTTGATGCGCAGTAGCTTGTTCGGATCAAGCTCGGTCAGGACGTCACCGTTTAGCATGAAGAACGAGTCTTGGCCTGCAAGAAGGCTTGCGGCGTTGTTCAGGGCGCCACCTGTTCCAAGCGGCTCTTCTTCGACTGCATAGCCCACCTTAACCCCGAGCCTGCTTCCGCTCCCTATGTGGTCGATTATCTGCTCCTTCATGTACCCGACGCATACGACGAACTCTTTGATGCCGCACTTGCTGAGCCATTTTACCTGCCATTCGATAATAGGGATATTGAGGACTTCAATCATAGGCTTTGGCTTCTGGTCGGTAAGCGGCCGCAGCCTCTTGCCATATCCGCCTGCCAGAATGACTGCTTTCATGTGTATCTACCATCAAACCCCTCAGTTTGTATAAAACGTTATCCTGACAATGATAGGCGTGTATGTGTGTGTATGAGAGATCAGTATGCATGTTTTGGTCCATTGTTAGTGTTAGCGGTAGCAAGAAGCCAGTGGATCTCTTGGTAACACTCCTTGCACATGTCTTTGCTGTAGGTATGCTCGCACTGGTAGGTTCCCTCTACGTCAAGGCCGCATCGGCTGCATTTCATTTTTGAGCCGGCTCTTTGCCTGTAGCGGCAACCACTTTTCTGTCTCTGGCGACTTTCCATACGCCAAGGCCTATCAAAATTGCCCCCATTGCGATGGTTGAGCCAATAGTGCGCATTGCCCCTGACGAGTCTTCAGAGGCCAGAGCGCCTTGGGCAATGAGTGCTATCATCCCTGCGATTATGAGGCCGCCGTTTACAAACAGCAGCGCGGAAACCGCCGGCGCGTATTCCTTCCTTGCTATGACGAATGCGATTATTGACATCACGACAGCGCCTCCGCCAAATGCGCCTCCCCTTACTGATTCGTCAAATGGCAGAAATCCCCTTCTGTCTTCAGAGCCGGATGCAACAGCTGCATCTGCGCCATATATTATCAAGAGCACCAGCGAGGCGATAAGAAGGCCTAATGCTATTCCTTTGGCCATACTGGTAATAATTCATAATCAGATTTAATAAACGTACGCTACTTGCATCATGTATACTACCATGCCGGCCGACATCATGGATATACTGTATTCAGCAATAGACGAGATAGGCAGAGAAAAAATCCGGGTAGACGTGTCTTCCAGTGTAGACGGGTCTGCAAAATACTGTAAGGAAATTGTCAACAAGTCCATAGCTAGGCTGGGCCCGGGGGCAAGTGACGAAGAAATTGGAAGGCTGTGCGAAGCGCTCCTTCACTTTATGCTTACTGCGTCTGTCCTGCCCTCTGAGAGAAAAGTTAACTTCAAGGGCGTCGACCTTGATCTCGTCATCCCTTCGATGAAAATGCTCAACAAGAGCCCTGACAAGGCACTCGTCATCCAGGTGATAAAAAATAGTGGCGATCTTGCCCGTAGGATAAGGGAAGCCGAGTCGGTTCAGCCGCATCATGAAAACATCTGGGTCGTGTCTGCGAGGCGGCTCCAAACAGACCGCAAAAAATATCATCTTGGAAGCAAGAAAGATCATCCGTACTTCCGAATCATCCAAGATGTCAACGCCTTTCTTGTAGACAAGAAGGTCAAGGGGCTGAAACTTTTACATGGATAGTAGCCTGTCCAGATCAACTGCCTTTTCCAACGCCTTTCCAATAGTCATGTAATTTGACCCTTTTGAGAAAGGTAGAGCTCCAAGAACAGGAACGCCGCTCAACCTTTCAATCATCTCTGGCGTCCTCTGCTCCACGGTGTTTGGTTTTTTCGGCATCATGTTGACTATGATGCCTTTAATGTCTAAGCTGAATTTCTGACAGGCCATTATGGTAAGGATGGTATGGTTGAGCGTTCCAAGCCGCGGCTGCGAGACTATTACAACAGGGAGGCCGGCAAGCTTCGCAAAATCTGCTACGGATTGGCCTTCTGTCAATGGGACCATTATCCCACCTATTCCTTCGACGAGAAGAAAGTCATGCTTGTACGCAAGGTTTTGGAACGCCGCCAGGGCTTTGGCAATGCTGACAGGCGGCTCGTTTTTTATTTGCGATGCCATGAGTGGTGAGGCGGCTGCCCGGTAAAAGAAAGGATTCAGTTCATGATCAGGTTCGGTTGCCCCGGCCGCCCTGGCAAGCAATGCAGTGTCCTGCGACCTGTATTTTTTTGAAAAAAACGTCTCTCCTGTAGCAAAGGGCTTCATTACACCAACGTCAACCTTGCGCCTTCTCAGGGCCCACGCCAGCCCAGCCGCTACCGCGGTTTTCCCGACACCTGTGCCTGTCCCCGTAATGAAAACTCCTTGCATGGAAATATTATTAGAGCCATGGATGGAACCTGCATTTAACTGAATTGAGCCTGAGAGACACCGACAAGGAATTCGTCTGGCATCCTTATACCCAGATGAAGGACTGGAACAAGTGGGACAACAGGGTTATTGTGAAGGGTGAAGGGTTTTACCTCGTCGACAGTGAGGGCAGGAAATACCTTGACGGCATTGCAAGCATGTGGTGCAACGTCTGGGGCCATGGCCAGAATGAGGTTGTCGAGGCAATGGTCGAGCAGCTGTGCAATTTGCAGCATTCGACCCTCTTTGGGCTTGCCAGCAGCCCTTCTGCGAGGCTTGCCGAAAGACTGGTCAAGCTGGCAAAGGAAATGGACAAGGCATTCTACACCGATAACGGCTCGGCCGCCATTGAGGTTGCGATGAAGATGGCTCTCCAGTACTGGCGCAATAAGGGCAGATGCGAGAAAAAAGAATTCATCTCGTTAGAGCATGGGTACCACGGCGACACGGTGGGCGCTATGTCTGTTGGCTACATCGAGAAGTTCTTTGTCGCTTACAGGCCGATGCTGATGAATGTGCGCACAGTTCCAAGCCCATTCCTTTACCGCAGCCGGTTTGAAAACGAAGGCGATCTCGCGGAATGGTGCCTTGAAGAAACAGAAAAGACGCTCAAAAAGCATGGAAAAAGGTGCGCTGCCTTTGTTATGGAGAGCGGCGCACAAATAGCGGGAGGCCCGATAATTTACCCTGCGGGTTATCAGAGAAAGATCGCCAACCTTTGCAAAAAGTATGATGTCCTGTTGATACTGGATGAGATCGCTACAGGGTTTGGCCGCCTTGGCAACATGGTCGAGTACCTTGCCCAGAGGTCGCGGCCCGATATAGTCTGCTTTGGAAAAGCCCTGACTGGTGGATATTTTCCACTTGCAGTTACCCTGACAAACCATCACATCTTTAACGCGTTCCTTGGCGACTATGCCGAAAACAAGGAGTTCTACCACGGCCATACCTTTACCGGTCATCCGGTAGGATGTGCGGCCGCGCTGGCAAACATAGAACTTTACAGAAAACGTAATCTGATGCAACAAATTAACACAAACGCCAAGTACATAGAGGCAAGGTTGCAGGAATTCAAAAAATCGCCAATAGTAGCAGACATCAGGCACAAGGGCTTGTTGGCAGGAGTCGAACTGGCAAGGAACGGCAAGCCGATTGCAGTATTGAAGAACAGAGAGAGGATAAGCTACTTTATCATGCGGGAGTCGCTTAAGATGGGCGTGCACCTGAGACCTCTTGGCAACATCATGATGGTTATCCCTCCACTGGCAATTGAAAGGAGCGACCTTGAGAAGCTGCTCGATGTCCAGCTGGAGATGCTGAGAAAAATAGAGAGGCTATCTTAGCTGTCTCAGCTCTTTGTACAGCGTCGCCTTTGAGACGCCGAGGTTTCTGGCTATCCTGGCCTTCGAGTGATTTTCTGCAAGGAGCGTAATGAGCTGGTTCTTGTCTATCGCCTTTTGAGGCCTGCCGATGCCTTTTCCTGCGGCCCGGGCCCTCTCCATGCCGTCTTTTGTCCTCTGCACCAGCATTTCGCGTTCTCGCTCTGCTACCCATGTGAGGATTCCAATCATCAGCTTTCTGACACTAGGTTCGGTGGTTTGCAGGAATGATTCTCTTGGTGAGCAAGAGATCAGTGGTGCGTACTGCTCTACGGCCTTTATTGCATCCAGAGTATCCCAGAAAGTCCTTCCAACGCGCGATAATTCATAAACGATGACAGCATCGACTTCTGCAGTTTTGATCAGCTCGAGCATTTCCTGAAAGCCGCGCCGCTGTGTAGCAGGGATCCTGCCGGAAGTAGCAGGATCTTCGAAAAAGTCAAGAATCTGATAACTATGCTCCTGAGCCCATTTTTCCAGTGCAAGCCTTTGGTTCTGGACTGTCTGCTCCTCAGTGCTTACCCGCACGTATGCAAACGTGTATTTCATGCATTTGCCCGTAGGCCTTGGCTTAACAGGGGCATTGTCAAAAAAATTGTTCAAAAAGGGTAGCGTTATTAAATGAACACCCGTGTATATGTCAACGGGCAAAACAAAGGAAAAAAAATGGAGCTATTTTCTGAACAGTTTAGAAAACGAACCCTTTTTGGACGGTTATGCAGCTAGTGCAAATATTGCGGAAATCGTTGTTTTGGCGATCGCATATAGGCAATCAATAACTGCCAAAAAACAGTGGTCAGACCCCTGCTCCGGATGCCCAAAAAAGCCAAATCATGATTAGGCGATTTTACGCATGATTTTACCACATATTTCTAAACTCGAGTTTAGAAATATGGTATTCGAAATGGGCATTGTAAACCAAAGTTTTAATTACCTGTTTACAACATCGACTGCCAAAATGCCAGATTCGATGTTTATCAACGATTGCATGCAAAAGGTCCTTGCTGGCGGGTCGATCACCTTTGGAGAAGCCGAGCGGCTGCTTGCCACTAAAGACATCATGACGCTTGCCGAATGTGCCAATGTCATTACTAGGGCTTTCAATGGCGATACGGTAGATGTCGAAGCACTGATAAACGCCAAATCAGGCAGGTGCCCGGAGGACTGTTCTTTCTGCGCCCAGTCGTCCTTCTATGACGTCGGCATTACAAAATATCCATTGCTGCCAAAAGAAGTGATAATTGAAAATGCAAGGAAGGCCAAGGAAGCAGGGGCCACCAGTTTCTGCTTGGTATGCGCCTACCGCGAACCTCCTGAAAAGGACTTTCAGCAGATCTGTGAAACCATCACAGAAATCAGGTCGAAGGTGGCAGATGTCGAAGTCAACGTATCACTTGGATTCATGACGCCTGAAAGGGCTCGCAAGTTAAGGGATCTAGGGGTCAAACGCTACAATCACAATTTGGAAGCGGCGGAAAGTTTTTTTCCAAATATATGCAAGACCCATGACTTTGCCGACAGGGTCAACACGGCAAAAATCGTTAAAGAGGCAGGCCTTGATCTGTGCTCCGGCGGCATTATCGGCATGGGCGAAAGCCTGAAACAGAGGCTTGAGCTCGCATTCTCGCTTGCGTCACTTAATCCTGATGAAGTTCCAATAAACATCCTGATAGGTAGGAAAGGGACGCCTCTTGAAGGTTATGAGCCGATAGACCCACTCGAGGCAATCAAGACGATAGCCGTCTGGCGCTTTGTAATGCCAAAGACGACGCTAAAGATAGCAGGCGGGCGCGAGCTGCATCTCAAGGACAAGGACAGATTGGCGCTCAAGGCTGGCGCAAACGGCATAATCACCGGTGGATACCTCACGACCGGTGGGAACAAGCCGAACAAGGACATTGCGATGATAAAGGAGATTGGCCTCAAAGCATAAGAAAATCGCCTTTGTTGGAGAACGCCTTGCCTCTCTTGAGAAGAGCGACCTCTACCGCCGTCTGAGAACTGTGGTGGTCAAGGGGCCGACGGCCGAGGTCGATGGAAAGCAAGTTGTCCACCTCTGTTCAAACGACTACCTAGGGCTGTCGCAGAATCTGCATGTCATCAAGAAAACCATTCAGGCGTTGCAGGAAGTTTCGCAGTGCAGCTCTAGGCTGATTGCAGGCAACCACCCCCAGGTTCTGGAACTGGAAGGCATGCTTGCAGACCACCGCAGGGCAGAGGCTGCTCTCGTCTATCCAACAGGGTACAACGCAAACTTGGGAGCCGTCACCGCCATCGCGGACGAGAATTCGACAATATTCAGCGACGAGCTCAACCACGCAAGCATAATAGACGCGTGCAGGCTGAGCGGAGCAGAGATCAAGGTATTCAGGCACAACGATAACGAACATCTGGAAGAGCTGGTGCGGAATGCACGTGGAAGGAAAATCGTGATAACTGAAGGCATCTTTAGCATGGACGGCGACATGGCAAAATTGGAAGAAATTTGCTCAATAGCCAAGGATTATGACGCGATAACTATTGTTGACGACGCTCACGGTGACTTTATCTTTGGGTCCGGCTTTTCAGGTGTCCCGGCCAAGTTTGAGGTCGATGTGGATATACAGATCAGCAGCATGAGCAAGGGTCTGGGCTGCTTTGGCGGGTACGTTGCATCGACAACGCCCATAAGAGAGCTTCTTATCAACAATTCGAGGCAATTCATTTACACTTCGGCGCTGCCGGATCATCTGTGCGCTGCCGCCATCGCCGCCATCCCGCTGGCAAAGAAGGGAGGTCTGCAAAAAAAGCTACAAAGGAACATCGACTACTTTTCCAAGACAATGAAAAAACTGGGCTTTACGCTTGGCAGCTCGGCAAGCCAGATAATCCCGGTAATGATAGGTGAAGAAAAGCTGGCAATGGAACTTTCAAAAGAGCTACTAAGATTGGGCGTTTTTGCTCAGGCAATAAGGTATCCGACGGTAAGAAAAGGCTCTGCACGCCTGCGAACGTCGCTCACCTCCATGCACACAAAAAAACACATTGACGCGGCCATAGTGGCGTTTGAGCAGGCAGGCAAGAAAACAAAGCTCCTTTAGCCGAATATTTCTAAACTCGAGTTTAGAAATAAAGTTAATTAAGATGCGTGAAAACCACATTTTGTGCAACAGAAGGAATTTACATTCAAGCTGAATCTTTCCGAGGGACAGGGCAAGGAGCTTGCCATGTACGTGAATTCGCTTTCTCCAGAGGATATGCTGTTTGGTTTGCGTTTTGCCTACAACCGCAAGACTGCCCAAGATGGAGGATACCTCATGCCTGGAAGAAAAAGCAAGGTAAAGGGCGAGACGCATGGCCTAACACAGGATCTGGCCAGAAAGCGCCTCGACAACTGGAAGACCATGATCAAGACGTACAGGGAAAAGGGGTATAGCTATCCCACGATATTTCGGATAAAAAAGCAGATAAGAAAAATTGCAAATGAAAAATAAGAGAAGAGAAAGGACAGAGGCTACTAGTAGCCTGTTGCCTCTTGGCCATTTGTCTGCGTGCCTGTTGTTGATGATGGGAGGTCCGGGAACTTGTTCTTCATGTTCATCTCTACTACGGCGCTTGCTTCTTCCATTATTCTTGCAGTGTCTTCGTTGAATCCTGTAACGGTTCCGATCTCGTTGTTTGGAATCTGTCCTGAGTCTGTTATGATGTCGCCAAGAAGCTCTGAGATCTGGCCAAATGACTGATCCGCTTCGGGCATCATTCCTGCCAGACCACCCTGCAATCCCTTTATTACAGACATTGCCGGGCTCAGCGTCACTACCACGTCTCCCAGTTCTGTCATTGTGTTCAGCCTCAACTGTATCTGCTCAAGTGCAAGTTTTGCCGATGTGACCATCTTGTTCATCTTGCGTATCTGCGACAGTTCGCCGGACAGGACCTTTGCGTGCGATGCGTCGTGGCTCTGCATTGCAAGCACTACGCGCTTGAAGATGACTTGGTCCTTTTCCTGCATTTTTGCTGCAATTGAATCCAGCTTTTGGATCTGCATCTGCAATTTCTTCTGTGCTTCTTCTATTCTTGGCTTCAGCGGAGCTTGCGGCTTGATGCCTTCAAGCAACCGGTGGCCTACGCTTTCCCCTTGTGGCTTTACCCACTTGTTACCAAATGACATCCTGACTATTATGGCACCTAGCGATTATTTCAGAGAGGAACTAAAAGCTAAGCTTTACTGGTATCATCTGTAACCGCGGTGACACTAGTCCGCGGTAACATATGTTCTGGAACAATCCCACAAACACCATAAGCCTTATCTCATTAGACAAGTTTTTAAAGCTGCATCCGGGGTAAAGTTGGCAATGATAAAGGAGAAGATAAAGGTCAACAATCGCAACTACAGCGTGACCATCAACGAGCAGACGCAGATGTATGCGATGAGACTTCGAAGGCTTTATCAGCAGAGCTACAGCGACATGGACAGCTTCGACGAGGTCAGCTCTGAAATATCTACCACAGTGAGCAATCTGCTCAAGCACGCCGTGTCTCCAGAAGTGCGCGAAGACGACATGGATGGAGTCATCCAGCAGCTTTTGAAAATGTACGAGAAGTCTGCCAAAAAGTAACGCCCAGAAAAACATCTAAATAGCAATCGCAAGCGTCCCTTCTCTATATATGGACGCCCATGCTGTCAAGAGGTGCATCAACCCTTCATGTGGCTTGACTTATGAAATTAACAATGACATCTACAGGTGTTCCTGCGGCTCCCTTTTGGACATAAAATACAGCAACAAGCCAAGTCGCGACCTGATCGAAACGTTCTACCAGCGAAGGAACCACGGTGGCAACATTTACAACGAAAGTGGCGTATGGCGCTTCCGAGACCTGATAAATTTTGCTGGCATCGACACTGAAAATTTTGACGAATGCGCAAGGGTGTTCGTCTCGCTTGATGGCTCGGAAGGCCGGCTTTCAAAGCCTTATAAGATGAGCAAGGCCGCAGACTATGCAGGCATGGACCATGACTCGTTCCTGCTCCAGCCAGAAGGCTACAATCCGTCCGGCTCATTCAAGGACAATGGCATGTCGACTGCGGTGACCCACGCAAAGATGCTGGGCGTCAAAAAGATAATCTGCGCTTCAACCGGGAATACCTCCGCTTCTGCAGCAATGTATGCTGCTAATGAAGACATAGAGTGTGACGTCTACATTCCAAAAGGTGAGATTGCGCCAGGCAAGCTTGGCCAAGCGTTCCAGTTCGGCGCTCAAGTAATACAAGTTCAGGGCAACTTTGACGATGCCCTTACCACTTCGCTCAAAAATGCCAAGGAAACCGGCGGTTATACCGTCAACTCTGTGAACCCATTCCGCATAGAGGGACAAAAGACGATCATTTACAGGGTAATGGAACATCTCAATTGGAACCCTCCAGACTGGATCGTTTACCCCGGTGGAGCGCTCGGCAACACTTCAAGCTGCGGCAAGTGCATGATAGAACTGTACGAATGGGGGTGGATCAATAAGATTCCACGTCTGGCAGTCGTGAACGCTGAAGGGGCGAACACCTTCTACGAGCTTTATAATGGCCTTTTTGAGGGCCGGCGGCTTATGTGGAATGGCGGCAGGCTGGATCTTGCCATGGTCGATCGCTACTACGCTTACCAGGTAAAGAAGGGCATCAGGCCAAAGACGCATGCCACTGCGATCCAGATAGGCAGGCCGGCCAACATCGTCAAGGCGCTCCGCGCTCTGGATTTTACAAACGGCGTTGTCGTGCAGGTAAGCGACAAGGAGATGAGCGACGGAATGTCGATAATTGGGCTTAACGGCTTTGATTGTGAGATGGCGTCAGGCGCTGTTCCCGCCGGCGTCAGGAAGCTTCGCAGGGAAGGCCTCATCAAGCGGGACGACGTCGTCGTGGGGATACTCACAGGAAGGCAAAAAGACGCTGCGCTTGCTGTTGAATACCACACAAACGCGTCGAATATGTTTGCAAGGCCGCCGACAGACCACTAGACACAATTCTTTGCGGCGATTGCATTGACTTGTCGAGTCATAGTGCATAGTTTGTCGGCATGATGCTATGAACATGAGTTAATTTGTATTATTGTCAAATTGCAACTATAACTGGGGTATCAATATGATTTAGGTGATTTTTGACTGCCATTTTTGGACCAAAAACCATAAACAATCAGATTTTACATCCTAGTAAGCACAAAAACAGGGCAAAAAGCGGCTAGAAACACTGCTCAAATTGAGCGAAAATCTACTTGAACGCCGCTTTCTTTAGGGCAGAGAGCATGGCGTTAGCCTTGTGCTCGGTTTCTGCCCATTCACGCTCAGGATCGGAATCCATGACAATACCTGCGCCTGATTCAATGTATGCCTCATTCTTGTTCACGAACAGTGACCTTATCGTGATTGCAAAATCGCACGAGCCGTTGAAGGAGAAGTATCCTACTGCACCTGCATACGGACCTCGCAGCGTCGGCTCGAGCTCGTCTATTATCTCCATTGCGCGGACCTTTGGGGCGCCGGATACCGTGCCAGCAGGAAACACTGCTCTGAGCGCGTCATATGAATCGTAAGCTTTCTGCAGTTTTCCAGTCACGTGCGAAACGATGTGCTGGACGTGGCTGAAGCGCTTGACTGTCATGAGGTCGTTTACCCTTACCGTGCCAAACTCGCACACCCTGCCAATGTCGTTTCTTGCCAAGTCCACGAGCATCGTGTGCTCGGCAAGCTCTTTTTCGTCCTTGAGCAGGTCCTGCCGCAGCCTTTCATTCTCTTTTTCGTCTTCTACCATCGGCCTTGTCCCGGCGATGGGGAACGTTTCTACATAGCCCCTGGTGACACGCATCAGCATCTCAGGACTTGAGCCTATTATGCACTTGTCAGACATCCTGACCAGGTACATATATGGCGATGGGTTGACACCACGCAGGCTTGCGTACAAGTCTATAAGATTGCCCTTTACCGTGAACTTAATGCTCTTCGCTAGCACGACCTGAAATATATCGCCGTCGTAGATGTAGCGCTTGGCTTTTTTGACCATCCTGACAAAGCGTGCCTTTGTCATGTTTCGGCGCGGAGTTGAATATGAAAACCTCACAGACTTGGCTCTGGCGTTTGCCATCTTGCGCTCTACCTCTTCGAGCCTTGATTTGCCGAGGAAAAAGTAGTAGGCTTGGTTCTCCTTGTGGTTATACAAGATGCCGTCCTGATAAATTCCGAATTCTAGCAGCGGAAAAGTGCTGTCCTTTTTCGTCTTGTCGGTAGGCAATCGCTCCCAGAAGCGCACTGCGTCGTAGTTGATGTATCCAACGGCGCCGCCGACATATCGAAAGCGATCGTCGCTCACCTTGGGCATCAGCTCGCGCAGCTGCGAAAGTGGCTCTGTCACCTTGGATTTCTGCACTACTTTCTTTCTGTTCTGCACAACGAATTTCTTCGAGTCGCATCTGACCGTAATTTCAGGGTCGAAGCCTATCACTGACATTTCGGCAAGCTCTTTGGGCCCGATGAGCGACTCCAGGATGAAGACGCTGTCATAGAGCGAATAGAGTTTTTTGAAAAGCTCGAATTGGTTTTCGGATGTGGCTAGTTTCTGCATCTGCAGTTGGCTTCCCTCCAGACTGGCAAGATGGCCAAAAGTGATCACCTTTGCTCATGTTCTCCTAGCCTTATTGTAGGCTACCATGCGCTACAGATGTCATTTAAACCTTTAGCGGGAGCGTAATCGCGCCCTGTGACGCCGACTGCACTAGCGAAGCGTATTTGGCAAGCGCGCCGGTCTTATAGTGCGGCTTGATAGGCTTCCATTTTTTCGCCCTCCTTTTTAGCTCGGCCTTTGACACCATCAGGTCTATGCTGCTCTTTATGGTGTCTATGGCTATTTTGTCGCCCTCCTTTACAAGCGCTATGGGCCCGCCTACCATTGCTTCGGGCGCGACGTGCCCTATCATGAATCCACGCGTTGCGCCGGAAAACCTGCCGTCGGTAACCATCGCCACCTTTTCGCCAAGACCCTGCCCTACGAGCGCTGCAGTCACTGCCAGCATTTCGCGCATTCCCGGGCCGCCCTTAGGCCCTTCATAGCGGATTATCACAATGTCGCTATCAACAATTTCTCGCTTTGATATTGCCTCAAAAGCCTTTTCTTCGGCATCAAATACCCGCGCGTTGCCTACGAACTCTTTGCTCTGAACGCCGGCAAGTTTCACGATCGCGCCATCTGGCGCAAGCGTGCCCCGCAGTATCTTGAGCGTCCCTTCGGCCTTTATTGGGTTATCAATGTGCTTGACTACCTTCTGGTCAGGGCTGTAGCTGAATATCATCGACTCTAGGTTCTCCTTCATGGTCCTGCCAGTCACGGTCATGACGTCGCCATGGAGAATGCCCTTCTTGAGCAGGCTCTTCATTATCACAGGCACGCCTCCAACCCTGTCAAGGTCAAGCATGACGTACATGCCGCCAGGCCGCATGTCTGCAATGTGGGGAGTGCGCTTGCGGATCCTTTCAAAGTCGTCAAGAGCGAGTTTTACGCCTACTTCCCTTGCTATTGCCAGCAGGTGGAGCACTGCGTTCGTGGAGCCGCCTATGGCGTTTGCCATCGTTATCGCGTTTTCAAACGCCTCAAATGTCATGATGTCGCGAGGGCGAATGTTGTTTTTAAGCAGGTTCATTATGGCGTTGCCAGTGTTGTAGCACACCTCGTGCCTCTTCTCGCCCTCTGCTGGTGGAGAGGCGCTCCCTGGAAGCGACATCCCTATTGCTTCGCTTATCGACGCCATCGTGTTCGCGGTGTACATTCCTGCGCACGACCCTGCTGCAGGGCAGGCAACGTTTTCTAGGCTTGTCAACTCTTGCAAGCTCATCTTACCTGCGTCGTAGGCGCCGACAGCTTCGTAGACATCCTGTACAGTGACCTCCTTGCCGTTCCAGACGCCCGGCATGATGGTCCCGCCATAGACAAATATCGCCGGCAGGTTGAGCCGCGCCATCGCCATGAGCGTGCCAGGCAGGCTCTTGTCGCAGCCTGATATCCCAACTATTCCATCATACTGATGAGCTCTAACCATGACTTCGATCGAGTCGGCGATTATCTCCCTGCTCACGAGCGATGCTTTCATGCCCTCGTGCCCCATTGCAATCCCGTCTGACACGGCAATCGCTGTGAATTCCCTTGGCGTGCAACCCGCGTCCTTTACCCCGCGCTTGGCGCTCTGCGCAAGCTG
Source organism: uncultured Nitrososphaera sp. (assembly GCA_946480575.1). The sequence goes on from CAMLKF010000001.1 coordinate 36,792, forward strand.
GCCCAGGTGTACGTTGCAAGGAGTAGCCTCGTTGCAGGTGGAAGAAACGCCTATCAACGGCCTATCTAGGTCACTGTCCGTAAGGGCCATTGCCTTGTACATGGCCCTGTGAGGAGCCCTCGATGGCCCCTCGATCGCCTTTCTGCTTTGAAGCTCCATTACAATTATCTGGGCACCGAGTGCATATTTTAAGATTCGTCAGTCAATCGAGTGTGGCCGTTATCTTGACCGCGTCCAAGCCCTCCACCTTGAAGAGGGTCTCGCACATGCCGCACTCTGCGTTTCCGCTGGTCAGGTCCTTTGCGGGCACTTCCTCGTTCAAGTAATCACACTTGGGGCAGCGGAAAGAGAAGCTAATGTCAAAGCTGTCAAGCTCGAATGTTTCGGCCATGATACGTGATAAACTCGGGAGTCTGGTGTATTTAAAAATTCGCTCTATGGACTATAATAGCAAAAAATAAACATCCAGTCCACATAAGGCATCCTCACACTCGCCAATGTCTAGCAAATCCTCCTCTTCCTGTATATTCTGCTCAATAATAGCGGGCCAGCAGCCTGGCGTCCAGGTGCACCGCGAGTCAAATGTTGTAGTTATTATGGACAAGTACCCGATCAACAAAGGGCACACGCTCGTGATACCAATAAAGCACTATGAGAATCTACTCCAGATGCCTCCTGCCGAGGTGGGCAGGCTCTACTCGCTCGTGCCAGTCATTGCCAAGGCCGTGGTCTCGGCAGTCAAGGCTGACGGCTTTAACGTAGGCCAGAACAACGGCATAGCGGCAAACCAGATAGTGCCGCACGTCCATGTCCACATCGTGCCGCGCTTTATCAACGACAGCCCTGACGGGAAGTGGCCCGCACGCGCGGTGGCGTCACGCGAAGAGCTGGCGAAAATCGCAAACAAGATCAAACAGGAAATTACTACTCTAGTGCCTTCAGCATAGAATCAAGATCGGCCTTGCTCACGTCAACTCCGAGCCTGCCATCGCGCCGGGCTCATATCTTGCCCTTGTCATCAAACGCTATCACGATCGGGACGGCATTTATCGAGAATCTGTCCCATAACGGATGTTCGTCCTCATTCACCAGCGCACTAAGTTTCCTGTATTTCGATTTTGCAGACCTGAACGCCGGCCTGAACCTCTTGCAGAATGGGTACCAGTCGCCGTAAAACATCACAACGGCCTTTTGCCAAGAGCCAGTCAAATTCTTTGGCCGTTATATGATCTATTGAAAAATTTTGTTTCCTGCTTTTTTAATTCTTTGCGCTAGGCTTCAGGGTGTGCGTTGCAATCGGGACACTCTTCAAAGCATAACCGACCGTCATTCTCAAGTGCCAAAATCAATGCCGTTCCCTTACAGGTGTGACACACGAACATACCCTAGTTCACGTGCTAATATAGTGTGGCTTCCTAACATAAAGCTTTTTGGTATTTGAAAATATCGTCCATATAAAGACTTTTCACTTTATTTTTGCTTTGATGCCTTCTTCTCTTTCACAAGATTCTCACTAAAGACCTTCACTTCTTGCGGATTTTTCATCCTTTCTAAATAGCGTGCCATGTATTCTTCCGCCTCCTTCTTGGTCTCGAACTTGGCCTCACCGCGGAACGACCCATTCTCGTCTATAAGACTGACCGCACTCCACATCCCGTTCTTGCCAAGCCTTTTCACTACAAACATCGTCCGCTATATGCTACTGCACCGCGAATATTTAAGACAGCCGTTTGTGCTCTCATTACAATTTTGATCAAAAATGTGCTGCATGCATAAGTTGAGTTCCTGCATCGGCAAATTAATTAAAAACCTCCGGATGTTATAATGCGAATTGAGCAGTAATTCTGAAGCTAGGTTTACGATAAATGTCAAGGAGGGTATAGTCGAGCTTGAAGGCAAGGAGAGCTTTGTAGACAAGCACCTTGAAAAGTTTGAAGAAATTTTCAAGATGGGAGTCAAGGAAGCAATAACCCGCGGCCTGGAGCAAAACATTGCATTCAAGGCGCAGCCTGCCCCGGCGCCGCTACTGGAGGAAATACCGCAGCAGGAGGCTTCTGCATTTGAGCACGCTCCGCGCCAGCGGCAGCAGCAAAAGGCCGCTAACGGTGTCAAGCATGCCGCACGGCCGACAGTGACAATACACCCGATACCTGTCGACCTCAAGGCTAGCGACAGTAAGATCGGCCTGAGGGAGTTTTATGCGGAAAAGAAGCCGGCCAACCACTACGAAAAGGCCACAGTGTTTGTGTTTTACCTGACAAAATTTAACAAGCAACATGAAGTCAAGTTCGGCGAAATCCTCTCATGCTACGAGGAAGTGAACGAGAAAAAACCAAGCATCGTCGACATCGTAAAGAATTCGGTCCGCTACAAGGGGTGGCTCAAACAGGGCTCTGAGAAATTCGTGACGCGCCTCACGATCTCTGGAGAGAACTTTGTCAAGTTCGACTTGCCTGCAAAAGGCGGTTCCAAGCCCGACCAGTCGACGCTTGCCTAGGCGCGCCACCAGTCAAACCCGACGTAATCCACCTTTCTTTCCGTTACTTTCGGGAGCGCAAGGATGAACTGCTTTTTCACGGTTGTTGCAAGCCTGCCGGCGAGGACCACGCCGGTAGCAGTCAGATCGTCAGTCGCCCTGAAGACCCGCACGAGGTATGGCGCATGGTCGATACCGGGTCCCTGCTCGTAGACCGCAAAGTCGCAGCCAAACTTGATCCCCGGCGTGACGATGTAGCCTTTGTTCCTGAGGTTCTGGAACACCAGGTACTTGGCGTCAAAGTCAACGTACTGCTTTTTGCATATTTTTCTAATTTCATTCAAAGAGACCTGCTTGCCGTCGATGTGGAATAGCTGCAGCCTGCGCTTTTCGATAAGGTAGCACCCTTCTATCAGGTCAAGTACGAGCGGCGCGTCAAAATCGGTGCCCTTTGGCTTTGAGATGCCAAGGGGCTTGCCGTAATAGCCGCTGCCAAACAGCGCGCGTGAATCAGATATGTCCCAGATTACTATTCTGTTTTCTATCAGCCTGCCGCTTATTACTACTACCATTACATGCTCAGTGCCAGTATTGTGAACGAGTCGGACGCTTCCTGACACTTGTCCACCATGCCCTCTATGCCCTCCACTGCATCCTTGAGAAGCAGCAGATCCTTGGTAGCGGAGAACTCGTTGAGCGCCTTGACAATGACTGCCCTGTACTTTGCGTCGACCTGGCGCTCCATCTTTTGGACCTCTTGGGCGATGTCAATGGCGTTTGCCGGGTTGATAGAAAGTGCGCGGCCCATTTCGTTCAGCTTGAAAATCGTGTCGACGACCATCTCGACCAGCTGCTTCATGTCGTCGTCAAAGGAGGCTTTCTTCAGTGTGGAGGCCTTCATATTTGCAAGGCGGAAGGCGACGCCGCTGATGTAGCCGGCGATGTCGTCAATGATGTATGCAGTGCGCAGGATGTCCTCTCTGTTTGCCATGAGGCTCCCGATCTCGGCTACTTCCCTGGTTATCTTTCTGCGCAGGTTCTCTACTTCTTCTTCGGTATTCCTCATGCGTTCAAGGCATTGCTGTATGTCCTTGTCGTCCCCTTTGATAAGCGAGGTGGTTAGCGTCGACAGGTCCCTTGCGGAGTTCAGAATACGGGTGATTTCGTCCTGCAAAACGGCCAGAGCCTTTCTCTTGGCTTGAACCTCCAGTTCCCCGCTGTACATCAAAACCAAAATACGCTGTCAGGCTAATAATTCTATCGATATTCCTCTCGGGGTTCATAATAAATCGCTTTTCTTTTTCCAAAAATTACACTCTGATGGAAGCCGCGTCTAGAGTGAATGCTCATAATGGATTGCTAGCTATTACATTTTCATTTACTACCCCAGAGATTGAAGATATTCATCATAGCCACTGCTGCAGGCTGCGCCATGGCGCTCTTGCTGCTCACCTCGCTCTGGACAGGTCCCTGGCCGCCAGCTGCCGCCGCTCTAATCTGCGGTTGCGTCGCTTTCAGGCTCGACGACATACAAGACTATTTTCTCAGGGAGGCGCAGATGGAAGTCATTAACGTCTTTGATAGAAAAGATGCCAGCCTCATGGTCGGTGTAATCGGCAACTACTTTGGAGGTGATGCAGCGCTTGTCCAGTTTGTCAGGGACAAGGCGGCAAACAATCCTTCCTTTGAAGTGGCAACCCATGGGTTGAACCATTAAGACTTTACACTCTTTGGCATAGAAGAGCATTCGACGCTTATCGAAAAAACAAGCACGAAAATGCCAGAGCTTCTTGGGATCAGGCCTGCGGTGTTTATTACCCTCTACAATGCCATGAACAGCGACACGTTTGCGGTAGCGCGTGAAAACGGTATCAGATACATAAGCGCAAACGTAACGAGCGACCCGCCGCCCTATGATATCTATGAAGACCAGAGCCTATACCGCCTCCCCGAAATGTCCCTCATGAGAGACCTAGAGGACGGCACACGCTGGCTGAGCTTTGCACACCAAGCCGTACTTTTGCAAGCGTCGTAGACCGCCTGCAAAAGTACGGCTTTGCGGTAGTCACCGTGCACCCGCGGGACTTTGAGTTCGCGACGAACTGAATTAACATAATAAGGTCGACGCCAGATACACAGGAGAGCTTGAATTGCTTTTGGACAAGATTCAAAATACAGACATCAAGATCCTGACAGCAGGAGTAATATGCAGCCACGCCTTGCAACAATCCGTAAAATTGTACATGCAGACCATGCAGCAGCTTGCACCTGTAGAAAGAAAAAAGAAGAGGTCGGCAGCAGCTAAAAGCGTCTGAGGAATTTTGGCTTAAGCATTTCGGGGTGCGACTTTAAGCTCCTAATCTTGGATAGCAATTGCTTCCTGTCATCAGGCATGGTCCCGCCAAGCGAGTAGACGTTTGACGCATGGTTTGCCCTGAACACCACCGGTGTCTTGGGGCTAAATTCAGACACGAGCCTCTCAAGTTCGTCCAGCACTTCAGCATCTTCAAGAAACACGAAGGGTTCGCCAAACTTGGTCATGAACTCCTCGTATACGCCTTCTTCAAGGTACAGCGTCAGCGCGCCTACATAATCTGGCGCAGTTTCGCTGAGCACGCGCGCTGTGTGTGCGATGTGTTCCTTGGTGTACGCCCTGCCGCCCAGCCCTAGGATTATCATACATGACAGCGTAAAGCCGTGGCTCTTGGCCTTCTGGCATGCTCGCACAATCCTCTTGTAGGTCGCACCCTTGGTCACCTTCTTGAGCACGATGTCGCTTCCGCTCTCGATCCCGACGTAAAGCATTTGGAGCCCTGCCATCCTGAGTTCTTTTAATTCATCGTCCTTCTTTTGGAGCAGGTTCTTGGGCATCGCATAGCACGACACCCTTTCAAGCCCTGGGAATTTTGAATACAGATATTTCAGGATCTGGGCCATTCTGTCGTTTGGCAGGTTGAGCGCGTCGCCGTCTGCAAGGAAAACCCTTTTTGTGTCCGGGTAGAATTTTACGGCCATGTCTATCTCGGCCTTTATCTCGCTCCATGGCCGCTCGACATATTCCTTGGTGCGATACATGTTGCAGAAAGAGCACTTGTTGAATGAGCAGCCAAGGGTGATTTGGAATATCATAGAGCTGGCCTCGGAAGGTGGCCGGTAAAGTGGGTAATTGTATACTATTTCTTTCAAACATCCTGTACTAATCCTGAATTACTTATATTACTTCTGCTTTTGTCCCATAAAGCCTTAAAATTCTGGCAACATTACTTACTACACAATGAAGGTGCATCTTGGGTTTTCTTTATCTGACCGAATCATTCTGGTCGGAGCAGTTCTGGCAAGCATGTTGTCGCTGTCATTCATGCCACTTGGCGGCAATGTGCTCACTGGAGCCTTCGCACAGAATGCAACTGAAGAGCAAAGGAGTGCAACAAGCAGCATAGCAGCAGTTCGAGCAATAGCCAACGCGCAGGACGACGAAAACGGCAATCCCGTCTGGGTACTGTCAGGCGGCGATAGTAGCATGCCAAGCGACAGGCCGACGAACGCGACAGCTACCGAGCTCAAAGGCTTGACGACGAGCACGGTCAACTATTACGGCAATGCAAGCGGCTACCTTGTCTACCCAGAGAACGGCACTGGCCTTCCCGCTGTTGTCATGATCCATGAGTGGTGGGGTCTGAACCAGAACATCAAGAACATGGCAGAGCAGCTAGCCAGGGAAGGGTACATCGTCCTGGCAGTCGACTTGTACGGCGGCGAAGTGGCAACTGAAGCCAACCGCGCAAGAGAGTTGTCTTCAGCAGTAAGAAGCAACCCGCAGGTTGCGATTGAAAACATGCAAGCGGCAGTCCAGCACCTGTCGTCGCTTCAGAACGTTAATAGCTCTCGCATCGCGTCCTTAGGATGGTGCTTTGGCGGAGGTCAGTCTCTGCAGCTTGCTCTCAACACAGAGCAGCCGCTTGCTGCGACGGTGATATACTATGGCAACCTCGTGACTGATCAGAACGAGCTCTCTAAGATCGATTGGCCTGTCCTCGGCATATTCGGCTCGGCTGACCAATCCATTCCTGTCGATACTGTTAGGCAGTTTGAATCGGCACTTGACGCCGACAGGATCGAAAACGAGATCTACATTTACGAAGGGGTTGGCCACGCGTTCGCAAACCCGTCAGGTGACAACTACGCACCGGAAGAAACGGCCGACGCATGGGCAAAGACGCTAGACTTTCTAAAGAGGCACGTATAGCCCACTCTCCTTCTTTTCTTTTTTTGAAAATTTGGGTCGGTTCGTCGCGAGATCCTCATCGCTTTTGCTCAGTCTGGAGCAGCGAAACTCACCTCATCCCCTATCTGTGTAGGACGGCGAACTAACTTAAATCTTGGCGCCAGATTGGCTTTCGAAGCATGATGCACGGATACCGCGACCTGATTTGTAAAATTGAAATCTCCTTCCAGTACGATTACCGAAATACCATCATCGTTTTAATAACATTTATTATTTTTTGAAAGCCAGTGGAAGATGATGGCATTGGAGAAAATCTGCCAAGCGGCTACGAAATCGGGTTTTTTATCGGAGCTGAAAGGGAATCAAGGAGCAAGGCAGCTGAGATTAGCACGCATTGTCTTGTCATAGGCAGCTCCATGATTTTCACGTATCTGTCTGCTGCGGTGGATCCCAATTCCACTTCTAGGATTGGAGCGCAGCTGGTTACCGGTATCCTGTTTCTCGGGAGAGGAATATCATCTTGAAGAGCGAGACAGACAAAAAGATTACAAACCTTACAACCGCTGCCGCGATATGATTTGCAGCGCCGATTGGCATGGCCATTGGCTTTGAATTTTTCGCAACTCTCTTGTTCATCCTTAGTTAACTAGTCGTCAGCAAAGCTAGCTATGCATATATAGCTAGATACACTTTTCTGATAGCCGGAATCGTGTACCTGATATATGGTGTAAAAAGAACGGGAAAGGGTGCTATCCAGCAATTAGGAAGTACTGTACGCCAAGCTGAATAAGCTGGGCGTCGACATCAACAGGCTAAAGAGGAGGGAGGCGACAGAGATGGAGCTTGAAGGATTGCTTGACGGCCTTTTGCGATTGCATGGCCGTAAGCTGATCCGGTTTGTTTCAGCACTTATTCAAAGCAGCACCGGCTAGTGATCAAGCCGCTTGATGGTTGCGGACATGTCCAGTGTTACAACTGGCGGATCAGTCAGCGCAATGGCGGCAAGGACATTATCCAGCTGCTCCAGCCTGCACTTGATGATTATTGTCGTGGCGCCGTCAGAGCGCACTAACCTTATCGATGCCTTTTCCGCTACGACGTGGCCGAAAAGCTCGATGCAACGCCTTGTTATCGAGTTAACTGCTGCATCGACGACCTGGTCGCCGTGCATTATGGTCAAGTAGCGCGTCTTTGCCCTCCTCCTGAGCATCAGGCAATTATCACCCTCTCCGACAGCCTTGCCTCAAGCCACTCGTTCATTTCCTGCCAGTGCCTCTCCGGCTCAATTCTGCAAATTTTTAGTATTGCGTCAAGGCACGGGCCGGAAACCATTTCATTTGTGAAATTCGCGCCACTTGACAGAATGAACTGGCAGCGCGACAAATGGCAGAATTCGTACAGCTCTTCCACGTCTGCAAGCCACCGGGCTGCGCCGGCGCCTTCCATCTTCCTTGCCTGCGCAATCGCGACTTCAAGCCCGATCCCTTTTCTTGTTTTCTTTTTTAGCCTGTTTCTGACGTGGCGAAAGTTGCTTATAGTCAGGATGTCGGCGCGTGCCTCGTCAATGTTATTTGAAACAACAAGGTATGGGTACGTTACAGGCGCAGGTGGCGCATTTCGCAGCCGGTAAATGATGCCTTTATGGACGTTGCCGTCAAACGGTGCGCCTACCCTGCTTAACGCAAGAGTTTTGGCCATCCTTGCAGCCTGCTCGGCATCATTGCTGGCGGCAAGGTCTATTCGGTTGAAGAAAGGAGCCCCCTGTAGCTTTCAATGTTGCCCGAAGGCTTGTATCTCTTTATTGGCTTGAATCTTACCCGTATAGCGTCTGTTTCAGAAAGCGACACCTTGCCGTGGCATATCTTCTGCTTGTCAAGCCTGAGGTAGAGATTCCCCTTTTCGTCAGAGTATTCCCGTAGGTTGCGCGACAGCTCTGCCCTGTCGGCGCTGCTCAAAAGCGACATGATACGGAGCGCAAGATCGCCGGCCTCTTGGCTTGACATCATGGCCTTGAGCAACATGATCCTGTTCTTGTAGTAGCCCTTAGAATAAGAGCTGGAAAACCTGTCGGCAGGCACGGACAGCGCTTTCTCAACGAAATGGAGCACTCTGCCCTCATCTTCCGTGGCATGGAGCACAAGGCTTATTTCGGCTCCAGAAAATTTTGGCTCGTCAGGCATCTTGTGAAGAATAAGGAGAAAATATCCAACTAAAAAGTTATTGTGAGGGGGCTGCTGGCGTAGCAGCTGTTGATTCTACCGGCTTGGCCTCTTCCACAGCCCTTGACTCTGGGGTGGAGATCAGCTTCGTCTTTTTGATTCCAAGATGGCGCATCAAAGCTATCTTTCTTGCCTCATTCAGTATCTCGGCGCCAAGCTTGCTGTTCGTCTCCCTCGGGGTGTCCTCGCCGTTGGTTCCAGTCACTTCTTGGACAAATTGGTCAACCGTCAGCTGTGGGATCCTCTCTGAAAGCATCTTGTGGGCCACCATCCTGATCTCGTGCTTCTTTGAGGAGTTGACCCTCCTATGGGTGAACGCCACGACGACGACCCTAAAGGTATGGCCGTCCATTGTGGTATAGTCGTGCGTGTACGTTATCATCGAGCTTCCCCTCCGGATAAGGCTGCGGAGGAACTCCTTAGCATATTCATGGCCCTTGAAAATCGTGCCTGCAGTCCCGTCGACTATCTTGTCTATCTGGATGAATATCTTGATCTGGTGCTGGTCCATGCTCTGGTCTGGGTTGCCCTTCATCATGTCATGTAACGTGTTTTCAATAGTGCGTCCTTTAGCCTGATCAGCGTCTGTAATCGGAACATAGTTCACAGGCACCTGCGGCTCAAATCCAGAGGGCTTGTTGACGATTACCCACTGCTTGTCCCGCCACTTGTCCCGCATCCTCCCTCCTTTCTTCGCTCCTTTAACCATTAAAGTTCAGACGTCTTTGTGAGGAAGATATAATATATATTGTGCGTCAATTGCAGGCCTTTAGCTCCTTTATCCCGCTCATATACTTTTGGAGCACTTCGGGCACCTCTACAGTTCCGTTTGCCGTCTGGTAGTTCTCCAGTATCGCTACAAGCGTTCGCTCCGTGGCCACCAGCGTGCTATTGAGCGTATGCGCAAGTCTAGTCTCTTCGTTTGTCCTGTCCCGGAACCTGACCCCGAGCCTGCGCGCCTGGTAGTCAAGGCAGTTTGAGCAAGAGACGATCTCGCGGTACGCGTTCTGGCCAGCCATCCAAGCTTCAATGTCGTACGTCTTGGCAGATATCTTGCCAGTATCGCCGGATGAGAGCAGCATTACGCGATAGGGGATGCCCAGCTTGGCAAAGAACTCCTCTGCAAGCACAAGCATCCTTTCGTGTTCCTTCGATGAATCTTCAGGACGGCAGTAGACAAACTGTTCGACCTTTTCAAACTGGTGCACGCGAAATATTCCCTTCATGTCCTTGCCATGCGCGCCGGCCTCCTTGCGAAAGCAAGAGCTAAAGCCGGCGTACTTTATTGGCAGCTTTTTGCCCTCGAGGATTTCGTTCATGTGCATGCTCGCTATTGCGTGTTCGGACGTCCCTATCATGTAGAGGTCCTCATCCTCTATCTTGTAAATGACGTCCTGAAAGTCCCCCAGAATGACGGCGCCAGACATCGGCTCCTTCCTAATCAGGTATGGCGGCTGCACTAGCGAATACCCGCGCTCTGAGAGAAAGTCAAGCGCAAACTGCACAAGCGCCTGGTTCATTTTTACAAGCTCGTTTTTCAAAAAGTAAAACCGGGCGCCGGATATTTTCACCGCTCTTTCAATGTCGATAAGGTCAAGCGCAGTGGCGATATCTACATGGTCCTTGGGCTTAAAATCGAACCTGCGTGGAGTGCCGCTCTGGCGGACTATCACGTTGCTCTTTTCGTCCTTGCCCACTGGCACAGACTCGTGGAGCATGTTTGGCAAGAGCATGATTTGATGCCTGAACTGTTCTTCTACCTTTGTCATCTCTTCCTCCGCCTTGCCAAGGCGGCTGCTTATCTCCTTCATCTGGTTCAGCTCCGAAGAAGTGTCCTGCTTGGCCTTTTTCTTGCCTGCAATGGCTTCAGAGAGTACGTTCTTTTTCTGCCTCAATTCCTGCGTCTCTACTATCAGCTCCCGCCGGCGCCTGTCAAGGCCCACAAGACTGTCAAGTGGAAAATCTGCCATATTGCGTTTTTCAAGCATTTCCCGCACTGCCTGCGGGTTTTCCTTCAAAAGTCGCGGGTCGAGCATTAGCCAGCCATCACTTTCTTGGCTACCGATATGTGTTCCAACACTTCGTCAAGTGTGCTCAGAATGGATGCAGCCGGGACGTTTCTGCCGGTCAGCTCTATGGCAAGCGTAGAAGCTCTTGAAAACATCCTCATTGAAAGCTCTTTTGGAAAGTTAACATTATCTGGTATTAATGCCTTCATAGCCGCTTTTGCTTCTGAGCCGCTTGAAAACGGAATGGTGACTGATATTCCAATGTCAGGATGTCGTTGCAAATTTTGGGTCACCTGTAGCTGCCCTCACACCCGCCATGAAATCTTCAAGAGCAGAAGAAGGGATCCTGCAGCCGGCTGCGCCCGAATGGCCCCCGCCGGCGCCCTTGAAAGTCTGGGCGCAGTAGCGCATTATGAGACCTAGGTTGGCCTGTGACGTGCTGCCAAGGGCTTTTCTTGACGAGAATTTGTAGGTGCCGTCCTTTGTGAGCGTCCGTACGAAAAGAAGCCGGCCGCCGAGCGAGGGCGAGCCACTGAGGAGCGACGACACCGCCCCGAGCATGTCCTCTGCCACAAGCCCGTCGCCGTTGACAAAAACGTTCCTGCCGTCGTCAACGAGCCTCCACTTGTCAGCGAAAATGGTTGAAATATAGTTGCGGAGCGTCGTCCTGTAGGTGCTTACTATTTCTTCGCCGGCGCTCAGCATGTCGTTTCTGTCGCCCATGCATATCGCAATGCCTACGCCTGCCCTGCCTATCCTGCCGCAGGCATTGAGCATCGTAGAAAACTCTCTTGCATCCCTCAGTTGGCTCCGCTTGTCCTCCCCTGACAGTGTATAGACGTAGCCTATCAGATCGTCTATGATACGAGTGGCCGCCTTGCTCGATCTTGCCACGAACTTGGCTATTGCATCAAGAATGGCGCTCTTTTCTTCCTGCGAAAACTCAGCCAGAACTCGCCAGCGCCCGTCCTCTTTTAGCTTTATCCCGGCGTTCTTAAGCAGGGCATGGCACCCCTCCCTGTTCCATGTCAGGCCATCGATGTATGGGAACGAAGTATACGCAAGCGCCTCGTGCAATGGTCGTGTTTCGCGCCCCGTCAGCATGATGTCGAGCTCAACATTTATAAGCCCAAGCGACTGGGCGGTTTTCAGTATCTCTGAATTCAGCCCCGTGAATGATCTTTTATCGCCTTGGTCCTGTCTGTCTGCGACTGCGGAAACGACTGCAACGCACGATAGGTCACGGTTCTTTTTGTCAAGGGCGCTTGCTGTCATGTAAGCCATGCCCCCGGCCGGCACCTCCCTGCCGCCGTCAACTCCATACTTCCACGCATTGAGTATCTGGCCGTCGTCGTCTGTCAGCATCTCCTGCTCAGGTATCTGGTGGTGGTCGATTACCGCCCACCTGTCACCAAGAGCCTTGCGCAAATCGGATGCCCATCCACCGCCGAGGTCAGTAATGACGTAAAAGTCACGGTTTTCGATCCTCATCCTCTCGATGATGCCCGTGTTCATATCAGAGACAGCCCTAATGCTGTACCTTGCGCCAAGGCGCGCAAGCGCAGTAGCGATTATACTGCCCGATGTTATCCCGTCAGCGTCAATGTGGGTAATGACTGCTATCTCACTGCCGTTCTCTATGGCTGACCGGAGTTTTTCGCAAAAAGGTTTGAGAGCTTCTGCGAGCTTTATGCTCATACTTACTACTCTAGCTGAGCAATTACGGCTGCGTATTTCCAGTTCTGCGGAAGCTTGCCAACATGCTTGTAGTATTTTGAGAGCCTATGTATCTTGGCCTCTACAAGCTCGAGCGAGCGGACATTTCTGTGGTCGCTGTTGTGAACCTTAAGGTGCCTTTGAAGTCCAATAGCCTTCTTGACTAGCTTGTCGAGATCCTCAGGCATTTCTGGCTTGATGTTGTTCTCAGCCAGCACTTCCGTGATGCTCTTGCCAACAACCGGCTTGAGGAGCGGTATTGCGTGCTCGTCTCTGAGCTTTAGGCCAATTTCGCTTGGGCTCAGGCCGTCCTTTGAAAGCTTGACAACAAGGGATGAGATCTGTTCCGGGCTCTGGTTCAGCCAAGAGGGTGGACTCTTTGATGTAGGACGGATTGAATGAGACTTGCCATGAGTGTGAACGTGAATACGAGCCATATAGGACGGGTATGAACAATCAATCCCTTAAATATCATTCGCCAGGCAAGAGCAATGCTATGCAGCATGCGGTAACGATAATGCTCTCGGCCATAAACAGGCTTTTTCAAGCCTGTAAGAGTAAGGCTACTTCAGCTTCCTACAAAAAGGCTATACGTCAGTTTGAATTACTTCAACAAAATGTGGAATAAAGCGTTTACAATATTTTAATCATATATAATGTAGGTACTTGCTAGCCTCGATGTCCTCAAGTGAACTACTCATTTGCAAAATGTGTGGAAAAGAGTTTCCCACCCTGGATGACCTTAGAGAGCATATGGAACTGGAACGAAAGGAGCAAGTACTTCGAAACAAAGGCTATGATGATGGCTAATCTGTCTTGAGTATTGTTTTACCGTAATTTGGTGGGTGATATATCGAGCCAAGGTCTTGGTTCGAACTCCTTCATAAAATGAAAGAGGATGCCGCAGATAAAGCGTCTTATTGCATTACACTGAAACATTGATAACCTAAGCCTTAAAGTTCTTGTCTAATAATTATTCCAAAAACGTAAAATTATGCAAAGGTGGCGGCCATACTTTTTGCTATTTAGAAGCCAAGATGATAAGAAAGGAGGCTGTCCGAGCTGCTATAGATTGTTAGACTCAACGCCCCTGGGACCCCACCGTATAAATAGGCATTTTGTCAGTCAGTCGATGTGAAATCGCATATATATATGCGGTCGAAGTATAAGAACCATAGAAGCAGAACCGAAATCGCTGCGCAAATCTTGCAAGCAGCAAATGGCCACGATGAAATAACCAAAACCAAGATAATGTACAAGGCATTTCTCACATACGCACAGCTACAGGAATACCTCGCAATTTTGATACAAAATGGACTTTTAGAATATTTGAGTGGAACAAAAAGTTACAAGACTACTGAAAAAGGCTTGAGGTTTCTAAAGATTTATGAAAAAATGGAGGAAGAACTAACGATGATAGATACGAAATTGCCTGAAGGGCAGAATAATAAATGAATATAATAATGGGCGCCGATGGGCCGCCCACTATTTTTTGCACGTGTCCTCCAGCCGCAAGGCAAGCACATTCGAGGGGGAGGAAGCCCTAGCAATTTCCTGAAACATTTTGAGTAAGTAGCTCTAGCCATGCGACTAATAGCTCCAGCACCCAGCAGAGAGTTGTTTGAAGATATGGTAAGAAGGCTAGAGAAGATAGACCAAGAGCCTCGTGCTGGCGTCCTGATAAGTCACCTTTTCATTGAGTATTACCTCGATTGGATAGTCCGTAAGAAGGTAGGAAAATCTGAAAAGGCAATAGAGGAGTTAATGTTCAAGAAAAAACTTGTCTTGACAGGTTGTAAGAATATTCTGTCTACCAAACTACTGTATAGCTAGATTTGGTAAATAAGATCCATAACCATTTCGCTCATAACATCCACATTGAGTCAGAATATTTCGATAAAGAATTTGGCCAACTCCTACAATGTTTCCATGAGTACAATCATCTAGCCCGTCCCAATAACAATCTAGCTTTTTATTATACTTGCAGCAAATAATAATAATAATAAAGATACTGCTTCAAACGCCATAATATTAAGAGATTTCTGATGGACCAGTAGGCAAAAGCAACAAGGAGGGCCTAACTGAACAAAGGGAAACTCCAAATTTTAACCTTCAGCCTATTTAACCTATACAAAAGATCGATTGTGTGAACGGGAGAGCGATTTGAGCTCTTTACTTCATAACGAGGATTAGGATACAATGTCAGGCCCTTTAGTAAGACCGTTCTCATGGCAGATCTTTGCCATTGATAGGTGGCGTTCATAGTCTCGCTCTGACAACCGGAAGGATACGATTCTAACCCTTCTATCCTTCTTTTTCTCCTCCTCCTCCTCCTGCTGCTTCTCCATCATCGTCATTGTTACGTTTTCTTGATTGTGATTTGTGTTAATGATGGCGTATATGGGTGGAGAAGAAGAGGAGAGGGATATTGTAGCGACATCATCATCATCATCATCAACAGAAATGATGATTTCTTCTCCATCAGCACCTTCGTCAGAAAGAAGCTGGAATGGCGGCGACGGCGGCTGCTGCTTATTTTGTCGTTCATGGTCATGATGCTGCTGCTTCCGGTGTGGGTCCTGAGCCATGGATCGGATATAGTACTATCTAAACGCGCTTCACAGCTTTAAAGATACCGGCCGCCGCCGCATCGAATGATGTGTATGTCTGTATATACACACATCATGTGCATGTAAGCGGCGCACGTAAGCAGGGCGCGCGTAAGCAGCTTACAAAATTATGTAAACATGTTGACATGTAACTTTTTTCCTGAAATCTTTAGGGGCGTGTTTTGTTGTGTCGTTTTTGTGATAGACACGCGTGTCGTCATACATGTCGTCATGCTTTTTGTCATGGCTCACCTCGTAGTATCCCATGACATACGACAGAGATAGTTGAGCGTGTCGTCGGGTTGTGTCGTGGTGTTTTCGACACAGATTCAACACAACAGATTTGACCCCCAGATGTTATAATAACATTTCAGCAGCTGGCTATCAGGTTGTGATTCTAAGCATACTTTGAGTTATTCATTATATACGGTTGTGTGTAAGCGGTAGCGGGGAGGAAAATGCCTTGGCCAAAAATGCATGCAAGCTTTTCAGCCAGCCCAAATAGCTTCTAGCAGTATTCTTGCTGGCAGCAGGTATAGTCTCGATGTAACTTGTGAGGCGTAGCTAATAACTTGCAAGCACCTACTACAATGAGGCTCTTTTATATATTCATCTGTCCTCTATTGCCTTTTAAGATAGACGGCTCGTTATCTATCATGCCCTAAATAAGGCAGAATTGTCGACTTTCAAAACAGACCGCGACCAAAATGTATATATCTTTGCATTATTGTGCATAAAGATAATGGTCTTCGAACCTCTAATTGGGCAGATAGGTCCGGCGTACGACCCTCTTTTCTACGACGTCATGGTCTACATATTCGGAACCATGCTGTTTGCGGTGTTCCTGCTGGGGGTCATTGCCTTCTGGCTGAGAAGGAAGGGTCTCGGTGGTGGCTCCGCAAAGGAAAGATGGGCGCAAGAACTGGAAAGGTACTTTGAGCGGGAGCAGATCGGCCTCATTCCAGACGAAAAGCACCACTGGTAAAAACCTCGGGCTACGTGCCCTCTATCTCATTTTCTTTGTCTTGTTTTCTCAATGAATAATAATCCGGCTACTCCATCTAGATCCAGTTGAACATAGTGCTTGTCTTCCCTTCCCAATTCTCGCCTAGAGAGGCACTGGCACAGGCTATAAGGAAAGCTGCCGGAAGCAAGATTGAGATATCTTTCGAAGGAGACTCCCTCGTCTGCAAATCAGAGGACACTGTAGAGCTAGCTTGGAAGCTGACCAACCTGTGCGGAATCGACACAGTTGCTATAGCAAAAAAGGTTTCAAGAGAGTTTTCTGACGTTTCGAATACGATCGTTGAAGTCGGCAAAAAGGTGATTCTGCCGGGCAAGAAATTCCACGTCAAAGTCACCCAGACTAGCAAGGCGGACTATGTTGATAGAGACATCGAATTTGCTTCGTCAGCCACGCTTACTGCCAAGCTTGCCGGCATAAACGCAAGACCGGCGAAAAATGAGGATGAAGCCGACAAAGTAGTTCTCACCTTCATTGGCAAAGATGCAGCATACGTTTGCATGGATGTCATCGAGGGTTCCGGCGGAGTTCCTTTTGGTTTGCTTGGCAGAGCATCCTGCAGCCTCCGCAGTGGGCAGTCATTTTTTTCATGCCTGTATGCCGTAAAAGCAGGATTCGTGCCTGAACTAGTTTTGCTATATGCCGACGAAAATGAGCTTCTAGAAGGCGCCAAGATTGCTCAGGCTCTGACAAAACAAACAGTCATGCAGGAGCATAGACTACGGCTGGTTCCCATTCGCATTCCTGCTGCTGATGAAAGCACGGTAAACCTCGCAAAAGACCTGATAGCTTTGCGAATTCTGCTGCACGTCTCAAACAAGAGCATAGTGCTTCCATTTTCTCTGTTCACCCATCCACGATGGTTCATTGAATCAGTCATACGGGAAGCAGTATTGGCTGACAAGACTCCTTACATGCCGATGATGCTTTTGCCTGACGATCTGGCGAATTTCATTCGCGGTTCGCCAGAACCTTGTGCTAGGTCAATTCCTAGAGTAACGAAAAGCGAGTTCCAGAAATACAACCGCGAAATCGACTCTGCTGTCAGGACATCGCTAAAGCGCATGAATGCGCTGAAGTTAAAGGTAGGACCTGACTATCTGCACGACATTCTCGATTCCATTTAGTTTTTCCGTCATCTTTTGGAGCTCGGCTGCCTTTCTCCTGTATTGGGGATTGCCCAGCACTTCTGAAATGCTGCTTGCGAGCTGCTCTGCCTTCAGACCCTTTGGGCGGAGCATCACGCCCATGCCGAGCTCGGCTATTTTCGCAGAGTTGCCGAGCTGCTCGCCGTGGTTCTCTATTGGCACAGTGACCACGGGCCTGCCAAACTGGATTGCCTCAGACAGGGCGACGTGCCCACCCCGGAGCACCACAAGCTCGCTCATGGCAAATATCTCGTCTCGAACCGGGCACCACTCGTAGTACCAGCCCGACTCGCCAACCTTCCTTGGCTCAGTTGACCCCCTTGCGTTGCCCTCCGAAATGACGAACTGGATTTTCGAGTCAAGCATTTTGGAGGCTTGTAGTGCGACCCTGAGAAGAGCCATGCGGGTCCCGGCCGGCCCGCTGACATGTATAAACACAACCGGCCTTGACCTGTCAAACTCCAACTTTTTTACAACCCTGTTCACTTCGCCTTCGGTAACAAAAGGCTTGGGCGACGTAAAGCCGATGTATTCCAATCTGGGTGCTGTCGAGCCGACTTCCCACACGTTGTGGGCCGATATCGTATAGGGGGGCGGTAGGTCGGGAATCAGCACCCTGTCGGCCATGTTCCACATTGACCCTAGGAGTTCGCCGACCATCTTTTCAAAGAGGCGCGCCACTGCAAGCTCTCTCAAGCGCGGCGATAGCAGTAGCTTGACCTGGTTCAGGATCACTATAGACGGTATCCTGAGGAGTTTTGCCGCCAGAAGCGGCGACAGCCTGGAATCTGACACGATTATGTCTGGGCTGTACGCCGTCATGTTGCGTGTCTCTTGGCTCACCTGCCGGGAAAAGTTGGCAAACCATAGCGGGATGTTGGCCAAGCTGTTCTTTATGGAAAAGCCGCCCTCCATACTCCACGCAAATTCCACTGGCGCGACAGTGGCGCACTCATAGCCTCTCATCGTGATGTAGCTTGCCGCCTCGCCAAACGAGGAAAACCTGACCCTGACATCGTTGTTCTGAAGCTGATCCGCAACCATCACCAGCCGGCTTGCGTGTCCAAGGCCCACCCCGTATGGCGCAAAATAGGCTACGCCCACGCGCAGGAATTAGTTGGTTTGATTATATATTATATTGTTAGAGTTTAAGCCTCACTGTGCTGCCGCCGGGTTCGAGCTCCTTGAAGACTACTGCCTGGAACCTGTACAGCTTGCACGCGGGGTCGAGCCAGGTATCAGACGGCGCCCCTGCTTTATAGCAGATGTTTGCCAGGTACTCGTCGACATCCCACTTGAGCTCGACAGGGACCTGCGGCAGCAGCAATCCAAAGCCATAGGGCCAGCTGAGGATGAGGCCGTCCCTGCCGACCCTTATTTCTTTTTTGTAATCTGCGGGCTTGCACATTATCTCCTCTGGCGGCGTCAGCACGCTCACTTCAAAAATGATGCTGCCCAGCTCAGGCCTGTCGACAGGCGGAAAGCGCGGGTCTTCTGTGGCCGCAGCTATGGCGGCCTCTATTACTGACTGGCGTAGTTTTTTCTCTGGGAGCGGAAAGCCGATGCAGCCACGCAGGTGCTCTTCTTTGTTCCTTGTCAGGTAGTTGAGAGTGACAAATACCCCGGCCCTGTCAGAGACATCCTTGTCAGGGCGCATGACTGCAGACTCTGACAGGTATGTTTCAACAGCTCTCCTTGCCAGCCTGACAAGCTCGGCGCCCTCGCCGTCAGAGATCAATATATGAAGACTGCATCACACGGATTAAAAAAGTGATGTCCTCTAGTAGTTTATTTCAGTACTCTACCATGTTACCGATTTTAATATGCAGCGCAAAGCTATAGTCGTGGAGATACCTGACGACGTTCTGCCGTTGTTGAACGAGGACGAGAAGGTTTTGTTCACAATAAAGCAGAAGAAATACCGCCCGGCAATAAATAAAGAGTCGGTGACGATCACCAACAAGCGAGTTATACTTCGCAAGCCATCCATGATGGGGATAAAGAAGAGCTATCTAGACTATAGTTATGGCGATATTACAAACATTGTACTTGATAAAGGGCTGCGGCGTTCGACTATAATGCTAAACCTAAGGCTGGACAACCACGATCTTGTGATTGAAGACATTCCAAACGATACGGCCCGGCAGGCGTTTCGGATTATCCGGGAAGGGATTGACCAGGCAAGGAGAGCATCGGCCGCTTGAAGACGCGGATCTATCATGCAGTAGAAAGGCCCGATTTTTATACCGGAATCTGGCTATGCTAGCCATGAAGTGCGTCAACTGCGGACGCGAGCTTGCATTTTGGCCGAGGACTGACAGAGCGTCAGGCCAGCAGGTTGACGTTTACCGCTGCATCTAATGCGGCACTGAGATGAGGGAATACCGGCCAAAGAAGCAGATAGGCAGAGGATGATAAGACATATTAACTCTAAACCAGCCAACTAACTCGTATGATGAATTGTCCTGCCTGTGGCGCAGTAATGGTCTGGCTAAATGGCTCTGTCCTGCACGACCCGCCCGTGAAACACTACGAATGCAGGGGCTGCCAGCTTTTCGTCGTCAAATACCCGGATGGCAACTATGACATCAAGCAGACCCAGCCAGAGCAGCAACAGCAGCAGCCATCTTCATGATGAAAATCCGCAAGATTATCGAGACTTGCATCTATTCTTCCGACCTTGGCAGCATGAAAAAGTTCTACGTCGACACTTTAGCTCTGCCTGTTGTCGACGAGGAAGAGGGCAAGTTCATATTTCTCCAGGCAGGCACGAGTATGCTTCTGATATTCAACCCTGCAAGGACTAGCGAGAGTAACGACAAGCTTCCCACGCATGGGGCAGAAACGCCGCCGGCGCGCATCCACTTTGCAATGGAAATCGAAGCCGGCGACTACGAACGCTGGAAGGAACTCCTTGCTAGAAACAACACTACTCTGGAAAAAGAGGTAAGCTGGAATGAAGGAAAAGCCAAGTCGCTCTATTTCCGCGACCCTTCTGGCAACCTTGTCGAATTGATAACGCCTGGCGAATGGCCGGTGGAAAGCTAATATATAATATCCGCTACCTGCTCTCCCTCACTAATGAAATCAAGACAGTCCCTGAGACAGCAGCTTGAAAACAAGAACAAGATAATAGTCCTGCCTGGCGTCTTTGACGCGCTGAGCGCAAGGATAGCAGAGCAGGTAGGCTTTGAAGCGATGTTTCAGACTGGCTACGGTTCTTCCGCTGGCCTTCTTGGGATGCCCGATTTTGGATTTTTGAACGCTGGCGAGACGGTCGATAATGCAAGGAGGATAACAAGAGCTGTGAGCGTGCCAGTGCTAGTCGACGCCGACACAGGCTACGGCAACCCGCTCAACGTCTGGCGAACAGTGCGCGACCTTGAAAGCCTCGGCGCCGCAGGCATATTCCTTGAAGACCAAATATGGCCCAAGAGGTGCGGTCACATGATGGGCAAGGATGTGATACCAAAGGACGAGTATCTGCCAAAACTAAAGGCGGCAGTCGAAGCACGCAAGAGCAAGGACTTTATCATTGTTGCAAGGACCGATGCACGCGCGCCGATAGGCCTTGAGGAGGCCATAGAGAGGGGCAAGGCGTACAAGAAGGCAGGCGCGGACGTGATATTTGTCGAAGCGCCAAGATCTGTTGAAGAGCTGAAAAAAGTGGCCGATGAAATAGATGCACCGCTTGTTGCAAACATGATTGAAGACGGGGTAACTCCCACTCTCCCTGCGAAGGAGCTGCTCAAACTCGGCTATAGGATCGCCGTCTTTCCGCTGTCAACGCTCTACGGCGCAACCTATGCAATGAGGGAGGTCCTGACAGAGCTGAAAAAGACCGGCTCGACAAAACAGACGAAGAAAATGATGGTCACCTTCAAGGACTTTAACCGCCTTGTCGACCTGCAAAAGTATATGAAGCTTGAAAATAGGTACCGTAGTACTTGATTCATAATATTCTTCACCATATCACCCAGTAGGCGGACAGCATACTCATAGTAGACTCGTTTTTGCAATCTGTTTAGTACCGTAATTGAGGCATAACAAAGAATTTTTGCCGCGGCGCTCTGGATACCAGGATATATGCATATGATATTTGTTGTTGCTTACCGCTTAAAAAATTATTCTGGATGAAAGACAGCTAAAGAAATCTAACAAAAAGGATAGCATACGGAAAAATCGATGAATAGCATTCTCAGGTTGGGAAGCTTGTACATATCTTGCCTGCTTAGGAAGCCTTTGTATTTTACATTGTCAGTGGATATGTCATATGTGCCAATGAAGGTAGGTTTGCCAATATCACCGATATTAAATCTCTCTATAAGACCCTCCGTATTTCTATGAGCAGACTTAAAACCTCTCGGAGGTCCTATGCCTGCATAAACTGAAGATAATTTATTATGAGCTAGGGGTTTCGTGAGATCCTTAATTTCTGTGAATGTGGGATAGTTTGGAACTACAAATACTTTCTTACTTTGTCCCATATTTCTCAATTCTTCTGCAATGCTATCAGATACTGTAATTGTTGGAACTGATGAAACTATCTCCTTTCCCCATTTTGTCAATAATTGCCATGTCCAATTTACAGGATATAGTTTAGGCAAAGTTGAGGTATGGTAATTGCCAGTATTCTCACCAGCGAAGATCACCTCGTAAGCTCATCTGTATGCGCTTCTTGTGGATTTTTCAATTCTCCAATCAAGGAGCCCAGTGTCAAAGAGGTGAAGAATTCTCATATGATCCCCTTTATTGATATTAGTCACTTATGATAGTTATGTTATAAATTTACACGAACTTCCTACGAGTAACCCTCTGACCATCTACGATCAGAGAAAAATCAGGGAACTATTAATATATATCTTAACTTACTTTATCTAACATTTTGAGAGTTGCTTCGGTAGTTGGAGCTCGGCCCAATATCATCAAGCTAGCGCCAGTACATGAAGCAATTAAAGCCGAGCTTGAACATATCATTATTCACACAGGACAACATTATGACTATGAGTTATCCGAAGTTTTCTTCAAAGAGTTTGCTTTGCCCAGGCCCGACATTAATCTAGAAGTGGGATCTGGAACACCTGGATTCCAGATTGGTGAGATCCTCAAGAGGCTCGAAAGGATTTTCCTAAAATCTCAGATCGATTTGGTCATAGTATACGGAGACACCAATTCTACATTTGCGGGTGCTCTCTCAGCCACGAGATCAGGGATAAAAGTTGCACATGTTGAGTCAGGACTTAGAAGTTTTGATAGGCGGATGCCAGAAGAGATAAACAGAATATTAACAGATCACATTAGCGACTACCTTTTTGCTCCCACACAAACAGCCCTCAAAAACTTGGAAAGAGAAAATATTGCAGGAAACATAGTCTACGCTGGCGATATTGCAGTGGAGATACTCAAGGATGCAATAGTACATTGTAGACACTCTTCCATTCTAAAGACTCTAAACCTCGTTCCGAAATCCTACTTAGTACTTACCCTGCACAGGGCAGAGAATACGCAATCCCTGAACAATCTAACTGCAGTAGTTCAATCTCTTGAAATTTTGTCTGAAGTAAATATAGTTTTTCCAATGCATCCCAGAACAGAAAGGGTTCTCAAGGAGAATAGATTCTTGTATTCACGATTAAAGAATTGTAGGAATGTAAAGCTGATCAAACCTTTGGGCTATATTGACTTTGTCGAATTGATACGCAATGCCAAAAAGGTAATTACAGATTCAGGAGGCGTGCAAAAAGAATGTTACCTTTTATTTATCCCCTGCATAACAATTCGGGATAATACTGAATGGGTAGAGACTGTGTACGCTGGCTGGAATATATTAACCGGCACTAAGGTTGGCAATATAGTTGATGCTGTTAGAGACTGGATTCCGCCACCAGCTCGTCGTATAGAATCAATTTTTGGAGATGGCCAAACATCAGAGATTATCAAACGCACTATAATCTCGTCAATTACGTAGGACCTGAGCTATCACCATGTATTGGTATTTTAACAACCTGGCAAAAGCTTCAATTTGAGACGGTAGGCATTCTGCAAAGATACTGCCAACATAAATGGCGCGACCCAAAAAGGAGCTACTTGCATATGAATGCCCCATTACCTTCATTCGCATATCATGACGTTTCAAGGAGAATGCAGAATTTAACTAAAAGAATTCAGATACAGCTATTTGCCAAATAAAGATATCTACCTTAACCAAGAGCTAACAAATAATGAGTTAAACTCTCATTCACAATATCAATTGATATCTAATCCTGTGATTAAAGGAAAAGACTGGCAAAAAGAATCCGAGATAGATTGGCAAGGAAACTACTACCTTTCAAAGCTCGTAGGCTTGCAGATACAATTCTTGTAGCCACACCTGACCTGCAACAATTTGTAAGGAAAGCCATATATCTTCCAAACCCTATTGACACGGATCATTTTAAACCAAATAAAACAAATCCAAAACCATGATCCAAAAAAGGCTCTGACCATAAATAATGAGGCGGTCGATAGGCACTTGATATTAGACTATTGTGAAAAAAATAATGTGTTATTGGATGTAGAGGTCTATGATAGGATAAGGAATCCAATAAAGTACCTAGACATGCCAAACTTCCTGAGAAAATACGATACGTATCTGGATGTAAAAATCATCAATGGAAGGATTGTACGAGGTATGAGTAAAACCACATTGGAGTCACTTGCATGCGGCCTCCGAGTTATCGATTACGGACTTAGTTATCTCCATGGTCTGCCTCCAGAGCATAGCCCAATAGAGGCGCCTTGACAATATTTATAACACAAAAAATCGAAAATGGTACGGTTAGACATCATCATTATTATCTATCCATCCTTACTGCACGATAATAATTAGCAACATGGTCCCGAAAAAGAATATTCTTGTTTTCTTTACTTACTGTTCTTCTGATGTACTTTCCATATTTGTTGGAAAAAGAGAGGCTTGAAGATTAGAGATCAACAAAGAAGACACCTTTTGCTTGTTTAAATAAACTGCAGAAGAACAAACGGATTCGCGAACAGTACTCATAGACCAGACGTAGGAGAACTTATCTTGGGTAATATGTCTTAAAGTCACAAAGCATTTTCACGGCTGAGCTTGTTCCGATACCTTAGGCAAGGATGTCATTCCAAAGGACGAGTACCTACCAAAGGGATCGAGGCACGAGAGAGCAAGGACCTTATCATTGTTGCAAGAACCGACGCTCGCGCTGCACTCGGGCTTGATGAAGCGATAGAGCGCGGCAACGCTTACAAGAGGGCAGGTGCTGATGTGATATTTGTTGAGGCTCCAATATCGGTTGAAGAGCTGAAAAAAGTGGCCGACGAAATAGACGCGCCGCTCGTTGCAAACATGATTGAAGATGGGATAACTCCCACTCTTCCTGCGCAAGAGCTGCTCAAACTCGGCTTGTCGATCTGGACAGGTACATGCACCTTGAAAAAAGATACACTTGACGCTTACCGTAGAATGCTCTGGAATCTGTAAATAAAATCCCCCGGCATATTTTACGTGAGTCAGCGGGTGGCTGTGATTATACCAGCCAGAAATGAAGAGAAGTTCATCGACAAGACGCTGACAGCACTTTTCCTTCAGCATACAAGGCCCAGCAAGGTAATAGTGGTAAACGACGGCTCGACCGACAGAACAGGTCAACTCGCGACTGCGGCTGGGGCCCATGTCATTAATATGCCTGACCGCGGACACGACGTGCATGGTACTCCAATACTTGCAAGCGTATTAAATCATGGCCTGAGGCAGCTGCAGGAGATGGGTTACAGCAAAAGCTCTAACGATTACATCATGATACTTGGAGCCGACCACATTCTTCCACCAAATTATATTGCTACAATACTAGATGTTATGGAAACTGATAAAAATATTGTGATATGCTCAGGTCAGATCAAAGGAGAAAGAAAAAGTTTGGTTCCACGTGGATCTGGAAGAATCGTTAGAGCAGTCTTTTGGAGCCGACTAGGATTCCAATATCCAGAAAATTATGGCTTTGAAACCTACCTCTTGATAAAGGCAGAGCAGTACGGCTTTAGGGTCAAAGTCTTGGATCACTTGATAAGTGAGACCATGCGCAAGACTGGCCGGCAATATAAGAAAAGTACGTATATCGCGTATGGCAAGTCACTCAAGGCATTAGGCTATAATAGGGTATACGCTCTAGCGAAAATTGGATTATTATTTATTGGGAACCCCAAAGCTGCATTCTATACGATGAAGGGATATTTTAGCAAGGACGTACATGTCTATGAACAGGAACTCCGTCAATATCTCAATAGCCTACAATATAAAAAGATAAGAGATTATGTCACAAATCCCAGAAAGATCTTTACGATTACTGAAACTGCCTAAAGATAAAGATAGACAACGCATATTGAACTGGCATATCATCAATCAACAAAGAATAAAGTGTTCTCAACACAATTGGTAGGGGCGAAATATATTTTTCTCATATTTCTCCCAAGTTAGCTCATTACGGGCAAATTCAAAGATCTTTAGTCTTCTCTTATAGAGTTCGTCCAGATTTTCCTTGAAATACTGTAACTGCGATGCAAGATCGTCATAGTCATCAAATGTGACACAATTCTTCTTCAAAGTTGCCGATATAGTTTCAAATGAAGATGTACACATAACAAATAGCCCTGCATGTGCATATTCGTATACCTTATTTGGATTACTGTAATAATGAGTCCAATGTTTTTTCCAAGGCAGTAATCCAATCGAATGCTTAAACATTTCAGCAAACATTTCTCTCCTAGAAAGAAAGCCTTTATAAGTTACATTTGCCGAGGCCTCTTCTTCCCAGCCTAGGATTGTAAGGCGGCCAACGTCACGGTCCATAAATATGTGAGTAAGACCGTCAATGTTTCGATTCGGTCGTTTTTCTTTGTGAAGGCCATCGCCGCCTGCATAAACTGATGAAAGTGTAGGATAGAACAAAGGTTTTTGAAAATCCTTGACTTCCTTTGTCAGCGGGAAGTTCGGAACAACAAATATTCTGTTAGCATCACCACCCATATCGACCAGTCCTTCGGCAATTTTGTCAGAAACTGTAATTGTAGGGATTTTAGATGAAACAACCTCTCTTTCCCATCTTGACCATAATTTCGCAGCATAGCGGCTTTTGAATGTCCTTTTTGCTCGCAGAGGCAAGTCGACAAGAAGCATTTGCATGATATTACCATTTGACCTATGATCCGAATCTGCCATCTGGATCATCTCCGGAAGAATCCATGAATATCTAGACCAAAACTCATGATTGTCATACACAAATGATGTGTCAAATTCAGATAACATCATGTTTGCTGCAAAGACGTCATGAGCATGTACAATGTCTGGCCTGACCTCCCTTAATGCCCTCTCAACTTGCTTTTTGACAGATTGCCAATGGACTGGCAACCCAAGCTTAGCTTTTGGTGTCCAATTGACTTCACAAAACCTAGAAAAGATCTTTCGATTGTAATTATCAGATTTGGGCATTCCCGCGAAGAAAACTTCATGACCGAAATTAGATGCACTCATCGCAGATTTTTCGATTCTCCAATCAGGCAGGGCTCCATCTGAGAGGTGCAAAATTTTCATATCATCTCATTAGAAGTATCGCAGAATGTATTTCTTATGATGATTTAATTACAGATAAAAGATTTCGGTCATTCTACCATAATAGTTATAGATAATTGAAGTGCCTATGTCGATTCAACTTGCAGCAGCATAATACTATTCAAATTATAGTTAAGGTAGTTACTGGGTCAGACTGCTTCGGTGGTCCGGACAAGGCCTGCTTCGTTGTAGATATTTGATAAACGTGAAACTATGTAAATCGGATCATGCTCCGGGGGCAACCCTTTCTGGCGATTGAGCTGATGATCAATAACACTTAAGCCACAGGCAAGCGATTCCAAGGCTGTTTTGCTCATACCTTCGATAAGCTGTCGGTTGATAAAACGCACATCAAGGTATATATCATAATTTCTCAAAAAATTAGGCATGTCTGAATACATGATTGGATTGTTCATTCTATCGTAGACTTCTACGCTGCTGTTTAGTCCATTTTTCCTACAGTATGAGAGAACCAATTCCATATCGATTGCTTCATTATTTATTGTCAAAATTTTTACTTGTTGTTGATAATTGTTACACTTCATATTATTAAGAGGCTTGAAATGATCTGTATCAATAGGATTTGGGAGGTGTATCGCGTTTTCTGCGAATTGCAGGAGATCTGGTGTAGCAACAATAACGGCATCAGCGAGCTTCTGAGCTCTCGCATGTATTCGTCTCCTCATTATTTTATAATATGGGCGTCTCACTAATCTTTTTGCAAATATTATTAAGTCTGATGGCAATGAGCGATGCGGCAGTTCTTCTTTTTGCCTCTTTTTTAATCCCCGTAGGTCTGTACCATGATAATGCAAGACCAATTTCTTGGATCTTCCAAATTTCTTATGAAGTCTAAAAAGCATGTCGATCCTGCCATGAATATGAAGAACATCCGCCGTTTCTGCTTCCTTCAAACAAGTATCGATGAATAATCTTGGGTCTATCGTTTGAGTATATTGATGGTAAAAGCTGTATATTCCGAATTTATCTCGGGTTTTCGTTACTATCACCTTAGATTTATGTCCCGATAGCTCCTGGTACTTTGCAAGGATGCATGCAACTCCTGCTTGGTCCCATATGTGTAATATATTCATGTGAACCACATCAGTTTTTGATACATTGGACTTTAAGAGATTTAATGAACTGTTCATATTTCTTGATTTTGAACTTCAAAGACCGATGAATCATTAGAAAGATATATACAGATTATTTTGTGTAATTAATTATGTATAAAAAATCAAGTAATTGCCAATGTAACAGATATAAAAACATAGAACTCATGAATTGCGTAGAGGTGCTTATATAATCCTACTACAATTTCTTATAATAATCTTCCAATCTTTCGACAATAGCCTTAACATCGTGATTCTTTTGAACGTACTCTGGTCCTTCCTTTGCTAGCCTTCGCCTTGTTGTTTCGTCCTCTATTAGGTATTCTAAATCATGTTTGAATGTTTCCCTAGTTGTCCTAAAGACAGGCGGTTTGTACTTGTCATATAATTCATCAAGAATATAGCAAATAACCGGCTTACCAAGAGCCATGCCTTCGAGCTCAAAGCGTCCCATCCATCCTATATCGGGAACGATTTTTCCAATTGTAATATCACAAACAGAATGCTTTTCGATCGCTTTAGGATAGGGAAGATTATAGATTTCTATCATTATAGATTTTCCCGAATGCTGTACATGATTCAACGCGTCGACATAATAATCGTATCCCGAGTTATGGCCAGGGTTTTTATAGAAGGAATAATGAGCCAAGCGCATTATCTTTCGATCATTCTCTCTTTTGTTGTTATCTCTGAATCTTGAAAGGAAATCCAAATCCAAGGGATTTGGTAACCAGACCGCATTTCGAGCAAATTGGAGGAGATCAGGCGTAGAGACGAGACAAAAGTCTTCGTCATATTTGTGTCGCAGATCAGTTCCATGATAATGTTTTATGTATCTTCGCCCTTTTTTTTCTTGTTCGAGTTTTTCCTTGAGCTTGCCATAAGGAGCATGGTAGTGCCAAATGTCGAATTCTTTAATTGCTTGAAAGAATTTGAACCTGTGCCAAAAGTAAAAGGGATTCATATGTATTTTTCCCTTCCATATAGACACTTTATTAAAGTCGACAAATGTTCCTCCAAATTGTTCATGGGCTAATGGACTAAATACAAATACCTTAGCTTTATGACCTTGTCTGAGCTGTTCATTTGCAAGAGAGATAGGTACTCCGCTGGTCCCGCCTATGTGAGCGATGTTCACGTGATCATTTGCAGTTACCTTTTGATAAGCTTATTTATCAATCCCTCCTTGAAAACGATGCAAGTAAGTTCTTCTGTAGAATCGTTATCTTGAGAAGCGCAAGTAATACCTGCTTCCTTTTTGAATGTTTGGCCATGATGAGTCCAAGCTATTTATGAAATAGGACAAGAAAATAAGCACCTAACAAATTGTAGAGGGCTCTAATCGTTGTGATCACAGTTTTAGGGTAGGGCAAAGGAATCGACACTCCAAAAAGAATCCTAGCTATTTGTCATGGTTTCAGCGTAGGATAGTTATCTTCTTAAGTCAAAAAGAAGAGTTTGCGATGTAACCATGTGGGCTAGCAACCTTAAGAAGGCAACATACTACTATAGTGAGCAAATCTATCGGAATATCTTTGAACATCCTTTCCTTCGTAATATTGTAAAGCTGTGCGAGCTGGATAATGTGCGAATGATGATAATCATCGCTTGCTAGGTTTCGCATCAAGTCATAGTACGACCATTCGCCGGTGTCATATTTATGCAGATTACCGACCAGCCAATTTATCCCCTTGCCTAACACAATAAGCGCGCGATAATCGCGAGTATACGCGTAATAGTTCCAGATAAACCAGAGCGAGTTTGTGTAACCGTTTAGCACATAGGTTTTCTGGAATCCTGGCTTGGCTAGTAGTCGCAAATAGATCGAGTCAAGGCCCTCGTCACTTGCTACCCCACCGGATTCATAGTCTACCATGAACGCGCTAAATGCCTTTTTTGCTGCTGTAAGATAGCGCTCATCGTCTG
Source organism: uncultured Nitrososphaera sp. (assembly GCA_946480575.1). Next base: position 66,881 of record CAMLKF010000001.1, read on the forward strand.
TCATGTTATGCGCCTTTATCAGGACATTGATGCCTTCCGCCTGCGCAAGCGCTGATGCGTATGGTGCATTGACGCCACCGTAATGTGGCCAAGGAAATTTATATTCCCATAGAGAGTAGCTACCCTTCTTCTGTAAAGAGCTGACAAGCCAATCAGCAGTACTTAAGAAATACATTTTGGCCTGCTCATCATTCTCCTCGCGATATTCGTTAAAATATTTCAAACCTACAAGTGCTAGTAATTTAGGATTGTATACTTTGCCTACTGACCCGCCATAATCATACATCATGACTCCATTGGCATCAGGGACAAGCGATTTATTTACCTGCAAGGCAGAAGCAGAAATATTATGGAAAGACAAGCCAATGATTAGTATGCATAAATATGAAACTATACGTCATCTGATTGTCTCTTGCATTATCCTATACGATTTCGCTAGAAACTTTCATTAACAAAAGCAATGATGAAGTTTTCTAAATAAAATTTATGTTTATATCATAACCGCATAAGGATCTCACTAAATACATCGCCTGCGCGACAACCAATTCAAATAGCCGATTATTGCCGAGTCTGGTAAGAATGTAATATTTTTACACATTCAGTCGAGCGGCAACATCAATGGCAAGCTTGGCATAGAAATATCGCTGGGCGTATCAGAGTGTCTTGCGTTTTTTAGTCAATAATTCCGCCAGGAAGTCTATGATAATTCTGTCCTGGATTTGATTTGATTTGATTCAATGCAGCAACCTTCATTGCTGGTGCTTGATCAATTGTCTATAAATGCAATGACAATCTTTTTGTTTGTTTTAATAGTGATCTCACCTTTAAACCAAAAAGATATGGTATATAGGCTATACGCACTTACGTTATTGTCCTTGTGAAAATTGTTTGTCAACACAGAATAATCCCTCATGTGTATGGAAAGGTGACTCTGTACCATGGAAGTAATAAAGCCAATTTTCATAATTGGAGCACCCAGATCTGGTACTACCTTGGTTTATGATACACTTGGCCGGCATAAAGCTCTCTGTTTTATCACAGGAAATTTGATGGAAGCAGGGATTTATAGGAAGGGAAGATTTCTAGGCGATAACAAGTGGATTTGGTTTAAGATAAAAAATGCTCTGCATCGCAAAGAAAATGATAATAGGCCAAATGAGGCAACCCCTTTCTGGGACAGATATCTTGGAACTTATGATTACCTAACGGAGAAGGATTCCAATGCGGAAGTGGCAGAGTATTATCGAGGACGGATTGCAGCCGTGCAAGGTATTTTAAGAAAGCACAGATTCATAAACAAGAATCCGCAACATTCTCTAAGAGTCAGACTACTTGATGGGATTTTTCCTGATGCAAAATTCGTTCACATTATTAGGGACGGGAGAGCGGTCGCTTACTCGACGCTTATTAAAGGAATCAAAGAGCCCAATGGCACATATTTCCGCAGTCTGAAAAAGATTATCGGAGACAAGTACGCACCCGATCGCTCTGAGCTATACAATTATGGATTAGCATGGGCAGTCTTGATCAAACGCGCAAGAGAGGCAAGGAATTTTGGACCAACCAGGTATTATGAAATCCGTTACGAGAACCTCGTATCACAGCCCTATGAACAATTAAGGAAGATTATTGTTTTTTGTGAGCTAGATTGGAATGATGAATTTACTAGTAAAATCCCCCCAATAGGAAATGAAAATGTGAAGTGGAAACAAGAGTTATCCGAGCAGGAAAAGTATGACGTAGAAGAATCGACGCGGAGCCTTCGATCTGCTCTGAACTATGCATAGAAAGAACAATCCCGTGTAGCCTATAATAGTTTTCATTAACAAGCGCTTGATCATGCCTCTTAACTGGCCTTTTTACATATCATCATTTCTGTTGTAGGGCTCTCTTTCAAGAAAGAAACCAGCAATAATTCTAACGGATATAGAATCCCACCAATTATTGATCCCAAAGCTTCATTACGCTTGATTAATGATTGTATTACGTTCCAGCTGATGATTGCAGTAGATCTTTCTGTATCAACGGGAGCATTCATTAAGACAAACATTGGGCATCTCTCGATTATTTCAAAACTGTTTTTGGCAAGAATTTTTTCGACAAGCTCCAATGATCTACTGACCTGGTAAGTCGATCTAAGTGTCTGTCCATGCAAAAAGTTATCAGAAAATACAAAAATTCCACCTGGCCGAAGTAATGAGCAAATATTCTCAATTGCTTTTTCATATTGTCCATCATCAATAATATGAAATAATACACTAAAAGCAGATATAAGATCATATTGATGTCTTGCAATATTTCTAATGTCACCTCCTATGTCAAGCTGATAAAACTCCTCGCCAGGAAAGTTTCTTTTCAAGTTTTCTACCGCTATATTCGTTATGTCAACTCCAACCGCCTTCTTTGCACCTAGCTCTTTCCAGACCTTGAAGTAAAAGCCAGTGCCAGTACCAATGTCCAGCACCTCCATCTTGTGAAAATCATTGCGGCATATCGGCATTATTTTCTTAAGAACTACCCTTCTTCTGACTTTGTACATCCAATTATTATAATTTCTGCCCAGAGTGATGAAACCGGTACCATGAAGATTAAAATTCTCTTTTAGCCTTTCTTCCCAATAATCCTTAGGGGGCAAATGTTGGATCAATAGCTACACCACCTCGCAGTCGATCCCAAAACTATGTTATTAAGCATTATTGAAAAAGAATTGCAAACTCAATTAGCTTCATCACATTATTTTTCCTGTTCAGTCATCAAGCTTGTGTCAGTTGTCTCAAAATATCTATTAGAAATCCATCTTATGATTCTGCATCAATCAAGATAGTCTTTTTTCCAGGTCTGCGCCAGAATTCCAGGGAATCCTTGCATTTGTACCAGTCAGATACTATATGACATTCTTCTACAAGACAATTTTGAAATAATGGCAAGAAACCAATGCTTGCTCTTCGGTGACTTCTATTCGTTCAGCAAATATCATTTTAGCTCACTGGTATTGATGAGAACATTTTATTAGTCAGAGAGATCAGCCATATTCGAGCTTAGCTCTTAGTCCTTTCGAATTACTCCTAGCAAATCTGATAGCACTAGTAGTGAAGCAAAATTATGCAATTAGGAGTTGAATCTTCAGGGGTGTCCAACTTTCGACGTTAAGGCTTCAATAGATAGCGGAGTGGTGAGTAATTAGGATACTAGGAAGATCATATACAATGTGCAGGCCTTAACCACAAAGATATTTGAGTGTCAAGATATATTTGAGGGATCGGTTTTGGCTGCTTGTTCTGACGCTTTCTCTAATAAGCCATCTCCCTTCGCTGGGACTCTAGTACTCTGTTTCACTATTTTTGAGAGCATTGCTCTCATTTCCTTCTTTTCTTCTTCAGTCACTTTGCCCTCGATCAAATCTATCATAAACAGCCACATTGTGGCGCCTATTACATTCTCTTTGAATAGAGCTTCTTGTTCAACCTTCCACTGACTTTTTCTATGCCAATATCCAATAGCAATTGCCAGAGGAAAATATATTACAATAAACACTATTGCAAAAACTAAGATGTTCGGAAGTATCGAATTGAATTGTGGCACTCGTTCAAGCAATAAGCTGTATTGAATTGTAACAAAATTGGCAAATGTCATTAAGAAAACCAAGTAGATAGTATGCCCCTGTCTAAAGTCCAACCAACGTCTTCTAAGCCAGATATTCTTTCTTCTGTCATGAAAAGCCATGAATACTGCTATGATCCCCAACATTAAAATACATTAGCCTGTCTGCAGATTTCATATCATTATTATAGTTAGCACTCATAGCACTAAGTTCTACATTATTACAATATGGCGACGGAACATGTAATTGATTAGTTCAACCAGCATAGCATTATGGATAAAAGGCAAGAGAAAGTCCCAAATGTTTAGAAGAAAAAGTAATTGATGTTTTTGCGTCTGCTTCTTATTGCAATCGATCTAACCTTATAGAGATCGAAGACAACTTCAGACCTCTACTGTTGCTTCAGTACAACAAACATCGCCGGTGAGTTATTATCGATCTGTATCCAATATACAGATTGCCCTTGCTTCTGAAAGTCTTTGGCAGGTGGGTATGGGAGACTTGAAGGACGATATGTCCTCTGGTCTTTAAGGTACACGTCCATGAAACCACGCCAGTGCTTTTCTCCAACGATGACGGCATCTGATTCCGTGTTTTTGTTTATCCAAGTAATTGTAGACAGCAATTTGGTGTTGTCATCAATGTCAAGCGAGTTGAACTGCATTGTAGCCGGCACAAACTTCTCAATGCTTGATCTTGCAATCCCGTACAGTATGAAGGGGCTGTCATGTGGCATGGCGGCATAGGCCAGCCCTATCGCTGCAAATGCTGCGAGGACGGAGCCGGTTATTGCGAGTCTTAACTTTAGCTTCCTGACCATGTGCAATATGCCATAACTGGCAAAAACTGAAACGAAGATTCCTGCAAGGACGGTCCACCTGTCAGCCACCAGCACACTATTGTCGGCGAACCCCAACCATGAAAATGAGGCGACTAGCGAAACGATCAGAGGAACCTTAAGCAGCATGGCATTTTTCGTGTGGACAAAGCCGATCACTCCTGCTGGCAAGAGCAAGCCGTTGACCACTGCAAAAAGGATCAGCAAGTTCTCTGGATTGTAATATGAAGGAGTTTTTTCACTAGCGGCTGCATCGATTATGGTGGTGCCACCATTAGCAATATTGCTGGCAATCACTAGTATGGCAAACAGTGATGAGGAAATGGCAGCATATAGAGCATTCGTTCTGTTCCTCATGGCAAGAGCACTAGCTGCGAGTGATATACAAAATAGCATCCCGATCATCCTGTCTGAAGCGACTGTCAGAGCAGTCAGCACAACAATTGGGGCAATTCCTTTCCATCCGGCGGTCCTTCTGCCGATCAGTGAAAATGCAAACATCATCGAGGTGATCGCGAAAATGTCTTTGTGCAAATCCCAAGCAGTCCGAAGGACAGCCATTTGGAAAATGACAAATGCAGCCAGAAAGATGCTCTGGTCAATATCGAGCTTTAGGAGCGACCTTGCAAGAAAATACAGTGACATGCCGAAGACTCCGAACATTACTATAGCCATTGCTGCAACAATCGAATGCGCAGATAGTCCTGTCGCCAGATTTACAAAATGGAGAATAATGACGTACAGTGGAAATTGGCTCGCCGTTACTGGCCAGTGCTGCTCAAAGTGTGCGACAACAGGGATATAGTAGTTGATAACGTCGTATCCTATGGGGTAGGGATACGCCACTAGCTCTGGCACCATCCTGAGCACCACAGCTGTGACAAAAACCAAGGTTGCAGCATACTTGTCACTAGCAAAGAGCCTACACTTTGAAAGTGAAGTGTATATCCACAACTAGATTTAAAAGGGAAACAAGGTTTTTCTTGGTTATTGCCATCCAGAAAAAAGAAAAATGCAAGAAGCGCTCAGGAAGAGCAGCTCAGGCTCTTGCATCAGATCCTTTCAGAGCTTCAGAAGCTGAACGCCAACATAGGCGTTGCTCGAGGCGCGAGGAAGGCGGGCATGCAGGAAATGGCCGAACAGTCGCTTGGCGAAGGCGACGATGATGAAGAGTCCGGGGACGAAGAACTGAAATATTTTGAATGAACGCGACTCGGCATAAGCGGTCTTGTATTCCTGAAACATAGTCTGCCTTACGTTTTCCACCAGATCGCTCATTTCCTTGCTGTCGTTCAGGTCGTTCGTCTTCTTGGGCTGCATTCCAAACGAATCGAGCCCGCTGAACCAGTACTCCTTCTCGTTTTCAGGCTTGTCGCTTTTCATTAGGCACTAAACAGCATCAACAGAGTTAAGAGATCACGAAAAAATTGCTGTGATTGAAGCTCTGTTTCTCTCAGAGCTTGCCTGCTTCCTTCAGGCGGACCTGCATCCGCGCCTCGCCGTTCCTGAAGTGCCTTCGGTCTTCCTCTGTTTCAAGCATCAACATGGGCACTTCTGTTGGCCTGCCGTTCCCGCCTAGTGCGACCATCGTCACAAACGCCGTTCCCGTGCGGACCCTCGTGCCGTCGTCTAGGTTCTCCGACTCGATCGTGACTTCAACTTCCATCGACGACCTGCGAACGTAGTTGAGCCGGGCAGAAAGGATAAGCGCATTGCCAATGTATACTGGCTTGTGGAATGTCATCCTGTCGATGCTTGCAGTGACGCAGTTGGTTTTCCTTGCATGCCTCTTGGCTACAAGCCCGGCGACAAGGTCTACGTGCTTTAATATCACACCGCCAAAGACGTTGCCCTTTGGATTCGCGTCTGAAGGCAGCATCATCACAGTCATTTCTGTCAGGGATTCACGCGGGCTTTTCCCCGCTTTCTGCTCACTCGATACCATTGGACAGATCAGGGAAGAACAATCATATAAAATCTTGTTATACTTTTATGAACTTGGATAATATCTGACCTGTCTTATTCTACTAGTATTTATGACGACTGTTTTTTACCAGATATTGTACAGAACTCTAACGTGACTGAAACTAATACTCATTATATTACAGAATAATACTTTCTGTGGTAACAATAAAGTGGCAAGTAAAAGAAAGGAAGGGATTCGATTTTATTTCATTTTATTATTTGCCCAGTTTGGTTCTGCGGCTGTATTGGTAGCTGGAAAAAAGGAAATCCACCGCTACCAAGAGCGTATGGCATTTGTCCGTTCCACCTGTTGATAGCTTGCCATTGGAGATAATCTGGGCTCTCCTTCAATTGTTCATTGATGATCCTGATCGCCTGTGATTCGCCATTTGCTTTGGCTACATTTGCTCTGGCTTGCGCCTCAGCTTGAACAACAGTCTGATTTGCGATTACTTGTACCGCCTTTAGGTTGTTCTGTTCAGTAAGGAACTTTTGGTATGCTACTACTTTTGATTCGATCTGATTGGAAAATGCCTCTGAGAATTTGAAGTCAGTTATGAATACCGTCTCAACAAGTATGTCCCTTTCCGAGAGCGTTTTACGAATAGTGTCAGCTATTACACCTTTTGCAGTTTCTCTCTTTGTTATGAGTTCTTCTGCATTGAATTTTGCGACGCTTGCTTTAACAGACTCTTGTATTGTTGGTGCGATTATTCTGTTTGCATAGTCCTCACCTAGCTGCTGGTAGATTGTGTTTGTCTGACTGGGATCGATATGAAAGTTCAATGCTATCACTGTCTGAACCTCTTGTAAGTCATTCGACGCTGCAGATGCGTCAGCTTCATATTTTAGTGTACGAACTTCCAGTTGTATCACTTGTTCAGCAAATGGCGTTATGAAGTGTTATCCTTCTCCTAGTACACGGTTTTCGACTGCGCCCAGATAGAGGACAACTCCTCTATGCCCTGCTTGTACAATAACCACAGATTCAGCCAAGACAATTATGACAATGACGACTGTTACAAAGGCTGCCAAGATTTTTATTTTATTTTGAACTTTTGGAAAATTAGGCATCCCTAACGATACCCTTGGTTTACTGCTAGTTGCTGGTGACGACGACAGCGATGACTGTTCATGCCCAAGCCCTCTCTGTCTGCTGCGCCTTCTCCGATAGAGTCGAAATCCCACTAAAAGTATGGCAGCTGCGATGAACACGACTATTGTGAGAACCACTACCATGGACTGAAATGTATCCTCCGCCATTACATTCTATCATCTACTTTCAGCCACTTAAGCAAATTGATCAACAACCAACTCGAAATCAAAATAATAATAATAATAACGTTCCTTCTTCCTGCTCCTATCTTCTCCCCCATCATCATCCTACTGTAGGGGATTAATAGAGTGCCCAACAACAGCACCTCCTTTCATTACAAGGCAGCATGCACATTTTTGCTGCAAGCACATCTTTGCTTCTTCATGCTTACAGATCGAGCATATGCATGTTTGTGTGGCAATAGCAGAAATCTTTTTTTCTTGATTTGATCTTGTGTCAACCTACAACCACAACGCGACCAGCGATGTGCCAATTATGGAAAAAATAATCATTGTTCGTGTAGGAATGCGCAGAATAAATAACGAAAGCGCGAAGATCACTGTTCCTATGCCAAGAATTAAAAGCCAGCGTGTTGTAAAGTCCATGCGCTGTTTTCACTCACACACTTGTTGTTACATTATTATTATTGGTATTATTATACAACCGGTATCTCTCCCTTCTGCTGATCATTTTCATCATATTCTATGGCAACTATGTTCGTACCATATGCTTTCTTTCGCTTTTTGCGAAGCTCTCTCACTTTCCCGAGAATCTCTTCCAATTGTTCCTCCGAAATCTTCGCAATACTCGCATCACATTGGAGACCTTTTGCATGGAGTATCTCCTCAGTTAATTCAATAATCTCATCTTTGTGCTCTTGTTCTTCCTTAGTTAACATGTTGCCACTCATGAATCTGAAGAAGGCAAAGTCACTCATGATTGTATTACCATAAACTCACTATTTACCTTATAGTTCAGAGGTGAAACCATTTTACTAAATGTGTAATAGAATAGACTTACTAAGTACTCCTATTATTAATTATGAATCGTTGTTCCGGCATACAATTTACAAACGTTCAATAAAATAAAAACAGTCTTTCGATACTCGTAAGCTTCTTTGCGGCAGTCGTCGATGGTGTCGTAACAAAAGTTTTACCTAGAATCAGGCAAGTTGCCAGAACCAACGCTATAGAGCGTTTACCAGACGTGTCATCTTGTCAAAGCTGATCTCGAACCCAAAGCGCTTTTCTTCCTTTTTCATGTTACGGTACATGCTCATCATGAGGTTCAGGTGGCGGACAGTACTCAACTTGCCATTCATCTTTAATCTCACTATCCTGTAGACATCGTCGTAATAGCCGAACCTGTCAATCACTTTTTTTCGATATCGCTTGAAGTCAAAATTGCCATCGCTTTTGTTTTCAAGTACGTCAAGGAATATATCGCAGCAAATGAGCGAGGGGATGATGCCTTCGCCCAGCATCGGAAAGACGCACCCTATCGACTCGCCAACCCCTATTACGTTGCCGTCGTAGAACGGCTCCATGCGCTTTGGAGGCGCCAGCCTGATGGGCCGGCCTATCTTCTTCACCACCTTTGCCTCGGGGTGCTCCTTGAAAAACTCGTTGACGCCGTAGTACTTTTTCTCAACGTCACCGGCGCCCATGTAGCCTCTGCCGCCGTCCAGTGGAAAGTACCAAAAGTAACCCTTTGCGCCCTCGTAGCCAATGACATAAAATTCGTTGATGCCCTGTACGCCTTCAAGCAGGTACTCGTAGGCGGGTATCAGGAAATCATCTTCTGCTTTTGGAAGAAGTGTTCGATGGAGGCCTGTGCAGTCAATGACATAGTCATATTTGTCGAATGGAAATGTCTTCTTTGTGACCTTGGCACCGTACGTTATATTGATACCTTTTAGCAGGTCATTTTCCCACTGGTGCTTGTTGTACGTCACCAGACCCTTGAGCTCAAGGTACTCCTCATTGTCGTTTGGAAGCTCCATCCTGAGCCTTTGGCCGATGTGGAAAACATAATCGTCAAAATCAAGCCCCGCCTGGCCCGAGAACTTTTCAAGCATGTGCCGCGAGGCGCCCCACGCACAGACCGGCCAGTGCTGCTCCTTTTTCGACGCTTCAAAGATCTCCACGTCGTTGCCGCGCTTTTGAAGCATACTACCAAGATAGCTGCCGGCGACTCCTGCACCGGCTATGGCAATCCTCATCAATCTTGAGTTGTTGGCTGGTTCACTTATAATTCTTGTCGCGATTCTTCTTGCGCGTACCTGTCTGCAGTCCTGTACCGGACGTACTTGTCGTCAGGCGAATACTTGGGTGGGTGAGGGTCAACGGTACGCGCGTTGCAGCGCGAGCATGCCTGCTTGAGCGTGTAGGTATTGCAGGCAGGGCACTTGCGTATGAGGTGTTTCATGTTCTAGCCCGGCTGGTGCGACTTTTTGGACTCTTCCCGCATAAAGTTAAAAGTGCCATGCTGCTTTTCGACGGCAGCCCGTATCTTTTCGACGGCGTTGTTCATGTTTTTCTCTGCGACCTTGAAATTCTCTGCCGCGACCACTATCCTATAACGTGGCGCCCCGACGTACGTCACTGCGGCCTTGGCACCGCCCTTGCTGCTTTCTACGCCTGCAAGAGTGTTCTTGATAATTTCGATGCCATCGGGCCTTTTCGACGAAATTTCCATCACTCCTCTGACCTCGACCTGCGGGATCTGGATCTTGTTACTCTCCTCTTCAATCGCACTCCTTACTTCCGGCGCCAAGTCAAGGTTCTGGATTGTCTCCGGCCCTTTCCTTGCAACTGCTTCAAACGCGTCGTAAACGTAATCGTATTTCTGGAGTATCTTTTCCTCTATTTCGCCGACCTGCTGGTCTGTCAGCTTGAGCTTCGACTTGACAAAGTCCATGAATGCGTTAGCCTTTTCATTCTTTTTCACTTCAATCAGCTTGGACTTGCGCTCCTCGCCGGAGACCTGCTTGAGCGAAGTGTCCACCTCACCCCTGGTCCTGTTAACTCTGATTACCTTGAGGACTACCTTTTGTTTCGGCCTGACATACCGTTCGATGTTGCGTATCCACCCAGTTGCTATCTCGGAAATGTGCAAGAAACCGGTCATAGCGTTGTATTCGTCCAGGGTGACATAGGCGCCGTGCCCGGTCACCTCCTTGACGGTGGTGATGACTATCTCTCCTTCCTCAGGAAGCCTTTGGACTTCGTCTGTGGCAGCCATGTCGTTGATTAGATACTCGGAGCAAATGGCATACTAAAAGGTTGCTCCATGCTCAGGCTCTAGCCCGCTTGCTTCTGTCGTGCAATACGCTGTTTTTGTTGGCCCTGTATGCCTCGTGTTGATCCCTGTCGGCACTTCCAATGAAGGATCTGTGCTGATCTACTTTCACATTCATGTCCCTTTTTTGCACATTTTCAGGCATCTCGCCAGTGTATGAGGATGCAATGGTTTGATGGTTTCTATCTTGCAACTCTCTCGCAATCATACTTCTCACCCTGCCTGCTGTCACTATTTTTTCTTTGCGCTTGCCTTTGGCTTCTGCCTTGATCTTTTTAGAAACATTCTTGGCAATGTCCCTTGCCATCATGAAGGGAACGCCGGACCTGCCTGTCGTCCTGGCCATCCTGTTGAGATCAAACTTTTCTTTTCTGCCGCTTGACCTCCTGATGCTAAGTGCTGCTGGTCGCTTTCTCTTCTTTGTTCGTTTTCTAGCAGAAACGTTGCCTGCAGAATTCGTGAGCGCCTTTTTTGGAGTTCGCTTTTGGCCCGTGCTTTTCTTCCTTGCCATGTACTGCTATGGCATGCAAATGCTAAAAGTCGATGCCCTTTTTGGCCTTTATGCCCTGTTGATAGGGGTGCTTAATCTCTTTCATTTCTGTCACAAGGTCTGCCGCGGCCAGGACTGATTCAGGCGCATAGTTGCCAGTCAAAACGAGGCTGGTCTTTTCCGGCTTGCTGGCAATGATGTCCAGTATGTCCCTTTGCGATATCAGGTTGAGCTTTACCGCGTAGTTGATTTCGTCAAGTATCATGATGTCATAGGCGCCAGATGAGAGTTTCTCCTTTGCAAGCGCAAGTGCAGCCTGCGCCGCCTTCTGGTGGTCCTCTATAGGATGATCGTCGTCGATTATTCCGACAAAGCCCTTGCCGGCAGCTATCATTTCAAACTCTGGCTCGAGCCTCTTTGAGCTGGCAAGCTCGCCATAGTACCACTCGCCCTTGATGAACTGGATCATGCCTACTCTGTAGCCGTGACCCACTGCGCGAAGCACAATTCCAAGGGCTGCCGTGGTCTTGCCTTTCCCCTTGCCGGTGTAGACAATAACTAGGCCCCTGTCAGCTCTCATATCTCTCTGCCTCATGTGAATAGCATAAGGATAAAAACCGATCTGAAAGTTAAAATTTGAAAACCAGACCAAAGATCATGCAGTGCAAATCCCACGGGTCGTGATTGCTGGGGTTACGAGCGGGGTCGGCAAGACCACGGTTGCAGTAGCAGTGATGCATGCCCTGCGCAAGAAGGGGCTATGCGTCCAGCCATTCAAGGTGGGCCCGGACTTTATCGACCCGTCCTACCACACGTTTGTAACTGGAAGGCAGTCGCGCAATTTGGACATGTGGATGATGGGCAGGCGCGGCGTGGTTGATTGTTTTGCTGATGCCTGCCAGAGTGCCGATATTGCAGTAATCGAGGGCGTCATGGGTCTTTTCGATGGCATGTCTGGCAAGGATAACTTTGCGAGCACTGCGCACATCGCAGAAATACTGGACGCGCCGGTAGTTCTGGTCGTTGACGCAGGCAAGAGCGCACGCTCAATAGCAGCCATCATACTCGGCTTTTTGCAATTTGACAGGACCATCAGGATAGCCGGGATCGTGCTGAACAATGTTGCAGGCGAGAGGCATGCCGGCTACATCACTGAAGCCCTCGAAGGCAAGGTAAAGGCGCCAGTGATCGGCATGATCAGGCGCAACAGCGAGATTACGATGGAAGAGCGCCACCTTGGGCTGATTCCTGCGCCGGAGCTTCAGAAAGCAAAGCGAAAGGGGATTGTAGACGCGGCAAAATACGTTTCAGACCAACTTGACATTGACAGGATGCTGAAGCTGTGCGGGACGAGCCCTCTGCCAGATGTGCCTGCGCAGGCGCGCCCAGCAAAAATCAAGGCAAAAGTTGCAGTCGCTCTTGATGAGTCCTTCAACTTTTACTATGCAGACAATCTCGACGCGCTGAGAAGGAATGGGGCAGAGCTTGTATTCTTTAGTCCCATAAAACAGCAAAGACTGCCTGAAAACGTACACGGGGTAATACTTGGTGGCGGATTTCCAGAAGTGCTTGCTGAGAGGTTAGAGGGCAACAGGTCAATGATAAAGTCCATTCGCGACGCTGTGCAAGACGGCATGCCAGTCTACGGTGAGTGCGGTGGGCTGATGTACCTCACCCGCTCCATAAGGGGCTACAAGGGCGAGAAAAAGGCGCGCAAGATGACAGGTTTGATAGACGCAGACACTGTCATGACAGGCAGGCTTACGCTGAACTACACTGAGGCAGAATGCGATGGGCCAGTACTTGGCAAAGCTCGCTTGCGGGGACACGAGTTCCACTACTCTGCCATCGACGACATTGCAGGCGACTCCAGGTTCGCTTATTCTATGATAAAAGGGAAAGGCGTGAAAGATGACATGGACGGCTTTGTGATCAACGAAAGCAGCCTTGCTGCATACATGCATCTTCATTTTACGAACAACAAGCTTGCCGACAGAATCGTGCAGGCCTGTACCAGATATTCACGCCGATGAATTTTTGTTGCTCTGGTACAGGAGCATCATCGCATTCAGTATCGAAGAAGCTGCAGGGCTTCCGCCCTTTCTTCCCATATTTGTAATGAATGGAACATCCATTTTGGCCAGCTCCTCCTTTGACTCGGGAGCAGAGACAAAGCCAACTGGTATGCCTACCACAAGAGCAGGCTTTGTCGCGCCTTTCCTTACCATGTTTACGACTTCATACAGGGCTGTCGGGGCGTTCCCTATGGCAACAATCCCGCCATTCATGTCTTTAGCAGCGTGACGCATTGCAGTCTCTGACCGGGTCCTGCCAAGCCTTCGCGCCTCTTCTGCTATCTTGTCGTCAGATATGTAGCACGCAGTCTTCAAGCCAAGGTCTGCAAGCGACTTTTTGTTTATCGCGGCAAGCACCATGTCAACGTCGGTGACGACAGTGCATCGGTTTCTGATCGCTTCAAACGCCGACTCAATAGCCCTTTTGTGAAAGATTATCTTGCCCTTGCCTGAACCAAAGTCGAAGTCGGCAGTAGCGTGTATCACCCGCCTGACAATAGCCCATTGCATCTGGTCATAGCCGTGGTCGCCTATTTCAGAGTCTATCATCTCGAAGCTTTTTTTCTCAATGTCAAACGCCCTGTCAGACATGGTCCTGCTTGCGGCAGTGCCGCTGTAGTGGTCAAAAGCCAGCTCTCTTTTCCACCTCTCTTGCCCTTTCAATGACCAGGTCAACCAACTTTTCGTCGACTCCAAGATGCCGCGCCATAAACGCGTTTTTGTAGTTATGCTTTTCAAGCGCAGCAGTCACGTCCTTGACAATGTCGGTTTTGATGTGTGCGCCCCTGTGCAAAAAGTACGGCATCATGAGGATGACCTTTGGATTGCCTGACACTGCCCGGGCGATGCCCTCTTCGATGCTTGGCCTATCAAGCTCGAGAAAGCAAAAGTAGACATTGCGATAGTGCGGCCTGATGGCGTTTGCCATGTAGACGAAAGCATCATGAGCGTTTTTGTCGCTGCTGCCGTGGCCTATCAGCACGACATCGCACTCTTTATCAGCGTAATTGATACCCTTGTCTTTTTTCAATTCGTTAACCCTCTCATTGATGAGCTCTGCCATCACCGGGTGGTAGCTGAGCGGCTTTGTGATCGCAATCTTTATGCGCATGTCCCGGCCTATCTGTGCGCTCTTTCTGACCGTATCCTTCAGCTTCATGCCGGGATAAAGGAAATAAGGCATTACCGTAATGAAACCCGCGCCGCTGTCGATGCAGCGGCCTATTCCTTCGGCAATAAAGGGCGGAAGGACCTCAAGGAAGCAGTAATCAGCAAAATCGTAGCCGGCTCGGCGTTTTGCAAGCGAGCAGATCTCCTGGAGCTCCTGCCTGACATCCGGCTCCCTGCTCCCTCTGTCCACTATCAAGAGCGCCTTTTTTTTCATGATGGTGTATGCATGGATCCGGTATTCTGCAGGCTAAAATATCTTTATCTAAATGCGACAACTGAAAAGTTTTGCCAAGTTTACCACTAGCATAGAGTATCAGAAAAAAGAAAATGGGAGTTATGCGATTTTATACTTCAAAAACTCGGCAAAGGATATCGAAAGCTAAACTTCTGACCCCTTAAGGCCTTCTACGGCGGATTGGGGGCTTTGTTTTCGCGGCTTGCATCTTGCATCACAATGAAAGTATCTCCTGCCTGTGAAATGATGCTTCCAATGTCCATTCACTGTCTGGACCGCACGTTCCTGTGTATAACACGCCCCCAATAGAGTATTACCGGTTCTGACATGGCGTGTCAGGATTATAATATATCTAGAATATATTTAAAATTAATTTATTAGTCCCGAATTTTTAAGATATTTATCTGCGTAAAAACATGATTCTATATACAATATGTAAAGTCTACATGTGCATTATGCGGGAGACTGCTACAGTCAGGTTTGGCGGGAACTTTTGCTTTGGCGCTATCAGCTCGCCCCTTGAACTTAAAAGTGCCGATGCCTCCGACACACTCGGAGTTCCTTCGAACTTTTGCACCGTTTGTGATGGGTTTGGGACGCTCACTGTTGCAAGCTTGTGCTTGTCAAAATTCTCGATAGGTATTCCGTATTGCTTTGAAAATTCTTCAAGGCCCTTCACCTTTGCCTCGCGGTTGATTGAAGAGATGTTCCTTATGCTCTGGAACGATAGACCCTTTTCCTTTAACACTTTTTTTATTCCAAACTCAATAACATCTTTATTTGTGTCCCAATGAAGTCCTATGCCTACCACGAGGCTCCTTGGCCGGTAAATGACCGATTTTTCCAGAATTGCAGGATCGGTTATTGTTTTATCAGAAATGACAAGGACTGCCTTGAACTCAGACTGCTTGGCTTGCTCGAGGCTGTCAACGACTGTCACGTTCTTTGGCAGTTGCATATGCCACCAGTTTCTTTCACCCGCCTCCTGATAAACCGCGATTTTCTCCTCGTTGACCATCAGCGCACTCACCTTCGTTACATTCTCAAAGTTTTCTATCGTCCAGCCAAATTCCCTGCCAACCAGATCGACTGCAATGGTTTCGTTCACATCTGCTGCCGTCGTTATGACAGGCTGCGCATTCAAAAACGACGCAACAAGGCGGGTAAGCGTGTTTGCGCCGCCAAGGTGACCGGATAGCGCACTTATCACGTGGTTTGCTCTGTCGTCTATCACAATCACCGCAGGGTCGCTCTTTTTGTCAACCAGATGAGGTGCCACCATCCTTATGACTGCGCCAAGTGAAAATATGCAAATGAGCGCATCATGCGTCTTGAAGAGGCTGGCGACAAGCTGAGTGCTCTGTTCAGAGAACCAGTGGACGTCGATGCCCGAATCGCTGTGTTTTGCAGGCACGTATACTTCCACTTCGGGCATCTTTTCCTTTATCCTACGCGCTATTTCAATGCCGTGCTTTGTGATTGCAACTACGGCAGTTCTAGTCATTAAGCAAGATGGTATGATTATAAAAGAAAAATAATCCTTTGCATTTCAAGAGAGGGTAAAAACACAATAATAAGCATGCTCCGGCTACAGGGTACAGAACTTTGAACCTGACTATTGCCAAGCCTTGCGAGCTATCCCGGCTAATCATCCTGATCCCGATTGCCCTCTCAGCATTCACCCACCTCTGGAACCCGGCAGGTTTCCCGGACATATTCTACGACGAGGGCGTCTATATGCGCAGGGCCATGAACGTCTTGGAAGGGCAAGGACCGCAGGAAGGATCGTTTTATGAGCACCCGTATTTTGGCCAGCTATTCCTGGCTGGCGTGCTTGGACTGTCAGGCTACCCCGATTCCCTTAACCCTGCTATGACAGCCGAATCGGCAGCGATGCTGTACGCCATTCCCCGCGTCTTGATGGGAATTCTAGCGGTAGCCGACACTTTTCTCATTTACAAGATATCTGAAAAGCGCTACGGCAAGAGGGTGGCCCTGATTTCATCCATTCTGTTTGCCGTGATGCCGATCACGTGGCTGACTAGAAGGATACTTTTGGACTCGATGCTGCTGCCATTCCTCCTTGCATCAATCCTGTTTGCAATTTATGCAGGCGACGCTACAGGCAGGAAGAAAACTATCCTTATAATCTTTTCAGGCGTGTTTCTAGGGACTGCCATCTTTACCAAGATCCCGATCTTTACAATGATCCCACTTGTAGGCTATTTGGTTTATTACTCTTCGAAGCAGAAGAAAATGCTCGGTCTGTGGCTTGTACCGGTAATGCTAGTGCCAATGATCTGGCCTGCATACAGCGCCGCGGCGGGTCAGCTTGACCTGTGGCTGACAGATGTGCTGTGGCAGACACAAAGACAAAGCGCCGGCTTTGCTTCTATTGTAGCAACATTCTTTTCCCTTGATCCTGTTTTTTTATTGCTAGGCACAGCTGGCTTCGTCTATGCCGCAGTAAGAAAAGACATTTCCATTTTGCTGTGGATAGCTCCCTTTGTAGCTTTTCTGTCCATCATCGGGTATGTCCAGTACTTTTACTGGATACCTGTGCTGCCTGTCTTTTGCATTGCGGCTGCCCGGCTCATTGACAGAGCATCTGCAATAAAGCAAATTCTTCCTTTTGTTGCAATTGCAGGATTAGGCATTTTCGGGCTTGTGTTTACCACCCTGCTCATTACAGCGGATGTCACTTCTGCCCAATTTGAGGCGATCGCCTTTGTCGCAGACCGCGCAGACAGCGAAACGACAATAGCTTCAAGCCCCATCTACTCATGGATCTTTATCTATGTCTTTGACAATGAGCATGCCTTCATTGATTACCGCATCCTGCTGTTTTATCCTGTTGAAACTGAGGAAATGCTGTTAGTATCGGATCGGCATTTCCAGTCCAACATAGAAGCAGGCAGCCAGCTACGTGACCTGTATGACAATACAACAACGATTGCGACTTTTACCGGGAATGTCTATAATTACGATCTCAGGCAATATCCATACACTAACATGAAGCTAAACTATGAAGGGTCCAAGATCGAAATTAGGATGAGTAACTAGCCTTCACAAGGTTTTAAAATAGGCCTGATAGCAACAAACAAGCTTGACAGCTCCTGAAAAATCTGTGCTAATATCGGTGAATCGAAGGTTGCTGTTTGCCGGAATATTTCTCACGGCATTATCCGGCCTCATGCTCGAAGTGGCAATTACAAGGATATTTTCTGCCGCCATATGGTATCACTACGCCTTTGTTGCAGTATCCCTAGCCCTTGTTGGCCTTGGGGCTTCAGGCCTCGCCGTGCAGTTTGGATTAAAGAGGATCAAGGGAAACTGGGCGGAAAACCTTGCTATATTTTCGGCATGGGGAATTGTCATTTTGATCCCTCTAACACTCTCGGTTATGCATGGGCTGGCGTCGCAGGTAACCTATCTTCCACTGTTCATGTTTCTCTTTGCCATGCCGTTTTTCTTTATCGGGATCATAATATCAGCTGCCTTTAACGCATTTGCGGCCGTAGCTGGCAGGCTGTATTCTGCAGATTTGGTAGGCGCGTCCGCCGGAGCATTGCTCGTAGTCTTGTTTTTGATATTAACGGGCGGAGAGGGCACGGCTCTTATCGTAGGAGTGATTGCCGCCGCCAGCTCTGTCATATTTTCGTGGACTGCAAAGAGCAAGAAAAAAATTGTTGCCAGCTTTGTCTTCGTGGCGTTTGCGGCGTCCCTTATTTTTACCAATTACAGCACCCAGATTTTTGCGATACCCACTGACCCTATTGCGCTAAAAGACCTCCCGATATATCTGCGGGAGCATCCAGAATCAAAAGTAGTCAAGACGCAGTGGAACTCGTTTTCCAGAATAGATGTTGTCGAAGGAGGAAAAGGGGACGAGGGTCTTGTGGCAAAGGTCTTCATCGATGGTGGCGCAGGAACCAACATCATAACATGGGATGGCGATGTCAGCAGCAGGCAGGAGCTGACCACCTGGATGCATTATCTTCCCTACAGGGTGATGGAGGATCCAAAAGTCCTTGTGATCGGGTCTGGTGGCGGCAGAGATGTGGTTGCGGCATTGGTAAGCGGCAGCAAGGACGTCACCTCTGTGGAAATAAATCCCATAATTTTTGAGACTGTCAAGAGCTACGGCGATAAGGCTGGAAATGTCTACACCCGCGAGCATGTAAAGGCGCATGTTGAAGAGGGAAGGAGTTTCATAGCGCGCTCCTCGGAAAAATATGACATAATCTACATCCCGTTTGTAGACACATGGGCATCTGTTTCGTCAGGAGGTCTCAGCACGTCAGAAAACTTCCTGTACACGCTTGAAGGGTTCCAGCAATATTATGACCACCTAAGTGACAGAGGAAAGATAGTTACGGTCAGGTGGCTCATAGACACGCCCCGGTTTGTCTCAACTTATGTCAAGCTGCTGGAGCAAAATGGGGTGCCGCAGGATGAAGTCTACAAGCACCTTATCATAGTGACAGCCGATTCTTACGATAAGGACCCTAGCGGCACAATGGTGGTCTTTTCAAAATCACCATTCACCGAAGATGAGATCAGATATTTCTCGAACTCTTTTTCTCAGTACGGCTACAAGCCGATCTTGATTCCCGGACAAGTGATGAGGGCGCCATATTCTAGTCTTCTCAATGGAGAGATAGGGCTTGAAGAGTTCCATAACCTGTTCCGGACAAAAGCCTACTCTGTTACCGATGACAGCCCCTACTTTTTGTCATATGAAAAGCCTGTGCCAGAAACAATACAAAATCTGTTGAACGGCAGCATTGTTATTGCAGTCGCGTTCCTACTCATACCCTTCGTTTGGCTAAGGAGGTCGGGCGGGAAAGGTGGACGACTTGGCATTGCAAGCACAATACCATATTTTGCGGCTCTTGGAATAGGCTTTATCTTGATAGAGCTGGCACTCTTCCAAAAGCTCATTCTCCTGCTTGGCAATCCAACAATGACGTTTGCGATACTGCTGTTTACCTTGCTTCTGAGCAGCGGCGGTGGCAGCCTGATCAGTTCAAAAGTTATTAGAAACGACACAAGGAATTTGGCCCTTGTAATAAGTGGAATTGCTGCACTTGGAACGCTTTACGTAATGTTGCTTCCATCTATGATATATTCAGTTGTTGGAGAGACATTTGAGGCAAAGGCCGCATTCAGCATCGCCGTTCTGGTGCCTATTGGATTTCTGATGGGCATGCCTTTGCCTACCGGAATGCGGTTGCTAAAGGTCCATCGGCCCGAATACATACCGTGGATGTGGGCTGTAAATGGGGCGTTCTCAGTCTTGGGCGCAGTTCTTGCGGTTATTATCGGGATAACGTATGGCTCATCAGAGGCAATGATACTTGGAATTTTGATTTACTTTATTGCACTTGCAATATCCTTCTTTGCATGGAAGAAGAAAGCTATCGTCAGCGTTACTACGTAGCTTCAGTGTTGTATGTTATCATAGTATGCAGCCACAAGCTGTCGATCTAACCATGCTTGTAAGGTTATAAGGCAGGCGTGACAAAAAATCGTGTTGCCGGTTC
>CAMLKF010000002.1 GCA_946480575.1 uncultured Nitrososphaera sp.
GGTACTTAGAGATGGCGAAATGATGTCAATCGATCTTGTTCTTGGTGCCAGGCCGCCAGCATAGGATGTGAGATGAGCAAGAATGACTTCCTTTTGAGGTTCCTAAAAGCTGACTTAGGATGATCCATTCCTCAGCCGCAGGCGGCGTCTCTTGCAATACTTTAGGATTTACAGGTTATAAGAGTGTAAAAATATCTAGGCCTGCATCAAAGATTTTTTTGTTGCTCAGGCTTTGGCAGGAAAAGATAGACGACACCTTCTCGGCCACCAATCATGAAAAAGGAGTGAGGGAGCAGAGATATTCGTCAAGATCTATCTGATTTTTTCTGAGCTTTTGCCGCCTCTTCTTCGCTTTTTGCTCTGCCATAGGACTGCATGGCAAGCCCGCTAAATACCAGCACAGCTGTCATTGCGGCTGATATGATTACTTGTGGGGCCGGCAGTTGGAGTACGAATCCTGCCACGAATGATATTGCGGCGCCTGCGGAGCTCAGCGGCAGCCACTTTGTTACTGCCAAATGTGCTCTGTCAACAACTACCACTGCTATTGTTTCGCCTCCAAGGTAATTTTCGCAATTCGGATACTTAAGTTATGCATATCTTTGATACCTGATGCTACCAAGATGAATGGCGGGAAATGAAGCGGCTATGTTTGAACTGTTTTTTACTGTACGCTAGTAGATGTTTCCCTCAGAATGTCTTTAGGCGACTCTGGATCAAGCTCGGCCTTTTGTGCCCTTGCCGCTGATGTGGCTGCTGCTGTTCGTACAGGGGCAATGACACTGTAAAAGTGGAGCGCTTGCCGCCACTTGCCCTGTTGTTCTCCGCATTTATCCGGCTGTTATGCGACTCGACTATGGCCTTTGTGATAAACAGCGCAAGCCCTGTGCCCCTCTCAAGGGAGCATAATAACATCAAATCCCCCACACGGACGGAAGAAAGGTCGAGATCAACCACTACGACTCAGGAAAAAGCTTCTGAATAGCGATTGCCTCAAAAGGCAAAAATGATTAATGCAACACTCTTACCCAAGATGGCAAATGACAGCAGCAGGATCATTTGACAACCTCAGGATAATTCTGCTACAGGAAATACGCGACCTGCAGGGCAACCTGGAAGAGAATCGCTGCAAAAACCAGGACGGTGCCACCGCAGCAGCAGACGACCGCCTCTTTTCAAGAGTTGCAGACAGGAATGACATCATAAGAATAAACACGCTGCAGTGGGTCCTAGAAGTGATCGAAAACCTAGAACACAATAAGGGGCGCTGCTAATCCAGCGACATGATCGTCACAGGCGCACGTATATGGTTCCGTCCTTTTCGGTCACTTGATACAAGATCAGATCGCCGGATTTCCTCCATTCAGGGCTCTGTTCCATCCATGTGTCCTCCTTCTTCCAAGACTTCATTTTTTCAAGCTTGCCAGTGAACACGCTGTATTCGTACCCGTGCATGTAGCAAACGATATTATCGCCCTTCAGGTCTCCCTTGGCAAGCGATGCCCCGCGATGCGGGCACGAGTTGTTGCATGCGAACAGCCTGCCGCGCAGCCTACCGATGAGGACTTCGGTGCGGCCGATTCTGAATAACCTCATCGAGTTTTCTCCTATCTCTTCGCTTTTGCAAGCTGCATAGTAGTAGCCGCCGCCTTCGCCACTGCCAGCCCGGGCCCTATCTTGAGGATGCGACACCGCAGAAAAAGAATGAAAAAAAGATAATAAAAATTAATGACTGGCGGCTATCCGAGATGGATATTGCTTCCCTGTGCACCTGAGTGCGGAGACTGGCCGGCGAACTTCCTCCTAAAGTGCCCAGAGGGCCTCTTTGACAGGAGCTCCACGAACCATGCTTCATGCTCGACTTCCTCTGCCATGATACTCTGTGCGATGTCATATGTTCTTGGGTCCTTCCCCGCGGTCATGTCGCACACTTCGCCCCAAGACCTGATTGCGCACTGCTCTGCCTCCAAGAGCACCTTCAATATCGAGTTGATGTCCTCCCAGTTGTCTGGCAGGTATGCGTCCGGACAACCTGCCTGATCCGCGAATTTTCTGATGTCCCTTGGGAGGGCGCCGCCCAGCTCGTAGAGGCGCGGGACCATGGCTTCGAAATGGTTTTTGTCCTCGATTCTAGCATCTTCCACTATTTCCTTTATCCCCTCGCCCTCGAGGCCGGTGCAGTGCATCCTGAGAATCGTGTAGTAATAGTATGTCGTGAATTCAGCGCCGACACCTGCCGTGATTAATTTTATGAGCTTGTCGATGTCAATGCCGTTCTTCCTTAGAACTTCCAGCGCCACAATGTTGGGAACATTGCCTTTTGTTGTTCTTTGCGGGCTCGACATACTACCAGCGGCAGAATATCGCATAAAAGGGTTACCTTCGTTGGCTTGGGCTTGCCGCAGGAAATTTTTGCGCACAGCAAGTGGAGGATTTTGAACGAACAATAGACTATATTCTGTAATCTTTAATAGAATTGCAACTTCAAAATCTTTGATGCAGGCTTCCTCTTATGGGATTTTAAAAACCGCTTCCGGAACCAATGGCAATTGCTGTGCGCCAGCACAAAAGCAGGAAGGCCTGACTCTTGAAGATATCGCTCCGACCTGGCACGGCAGGCTGCTGGAACAATTGCCTCGCGCAGGTCCAAGACGCATCCTATGGCACCGCCAGATGTGGCGTTGCCGGAGACATGCGTCGTAGGGGAAGCATACGGCTTTTCGTCGTCGTCGTACATGAGAGATTGCGACAGATGCACGGTTTTCAGCCAGGCGTTCCTCCGCCACTTCAGGGCGGGCTCGCATGATGCTTTGCGTAAAGCCGGCCGGCATTTGTAATTCATTGGAACGGCAGTCGCAAGGAGGTGACATCAAGGTTGAATTCAAAAGTCAGGCGCAGGCTTCAGTGGTATGACGCATTCGTGAGGTTCGACAACCACGTGCTAATCACGTATAAATGATGACTGGGGAAATGGCATATGGGAAAGCGCAAACCTGTTCTTATTTTTGACGACAGCTCTGACTCGGCGAAGGCGATCGGCCTTCTCAGGAAAAATGGCATCGAATTTGTAGAGTACGACGTCAGCAAGTTTGTAGAGAGCAGCTGCTGCGGCGACGACTTGCCAACAACAAAGGCACCCTCTGTGTTTGCACCGGAGGGGGTATTCAAGGGATTGGACGGGGTCAAGGAATACATCACCATCACCACCGCTGTGTCATCCAGAGAAGCGAGTGTGCTTGAAAAAAAAGACTCCGAGAGCGCCTACTGGTAGGTCCCAAAAGCCCGGCCTACTTGTATGCCGACCCAAGAGAGTACCGGGACTTGATGCTTGGCTCTAGCGAGCATATCTTCTTCACTGCCAGCGTCCATACCTTCTTGGGCTTGAGGTCAATGCTGTGCTCCTTGAGCCATCCTTTTGGCCAATTCGCACCGCCAGCTCTATGCCAGAGCTGGCCAAACCCGCTAAAATGCGTTTTGAAGCTTTTCAGTACCGAATAGCTCTAGCATATAGCTACTAGTTTGCAGCATTGCGGCATCTTGCGTGAAATGCTTCATAGCTATTAGCTAGTAAGAATGGAGATAGATAATCTCCAGCTGTTATTATTTGTGATGTAAGCTCAGCTAACGCGTTGCAGTTCACAAGGCTGCCTGAGAAAAAGTCAAAACCGCGTCTTGGAAAAAGCAAGCGAGGCTACCTATGGGTGACGCTTGGATTTTTCACCATCAGCCTATCGGCCCACTGGGTCTTTGCGTGGTACGCGTATGTGGCAGAGCAGGGGGAGCACGGCCAGCCGGTTGAAGCCGCTGGCTATTTTAACAGGACATTCCGCGATACGATGGAAAACTGGCAGTCTGAGTTCTTGCAGTTGATATGGCAGGTTGCAGGGCTTTCGTTCCTTTGGTATGTCGGCTCTCCACAGTCAAGGGAAGAGCACGACAGGCAGGAAGAAAAGATAGACTTTATAATCAAAAGGCTTGACCCGGAGAACGCGCAAAAATTGCTCGATGAGCTGGACGACAGATACCCGCGCAAATAAGGCGACCTCGCGTTGTTGTCCATGCAAAATAGTAGTAGTTGTTTATGCCGCCTAGCTCGACCGATACATATACATACTAATTGCAGGCGGCACACGGAGAATTACCTTGGAAAAATGCAATATGTGCAATTTAACAATATACATCCTAGCTTTGTAGGGCATCCAAGTGCGGTTATGCAACTGTCCTGTTTGCAAAAACCCGATAACAAATTCTGAATACTGGATCCACATCAGGTTACATCGGGGACACGAGAATGACGCTCCGGCACCAAGAAAGACCTTTGATGCGCAAAACAGGGGACGCAAGTACCCGCTCCCGCTAGAAGTAAATAATCCAGAAAACCCTTACCTTCTGACTTTCGAGGATACTGCAGAGTGCGCGCGTGCGCGCGTGCGTGTGTGCATCTACGGTACGCGAAGAAACTCTACATTTTGCAGTCCTTGTTTACCCTGATCTTGCATCTTGCGCTACTGTGGCGCCAGCTTCCATTCATGAAATACTCGAGATGCGAAGCACCATCGCGGTCTGTAACAGTTCTTTCCTGCTCGTTTTTCGGAGCGCCAGAACCAGTGCGCGGCTGCACAGCGTTTCTAAAACCCAAGGCTATGCAGAACTCTTATTGTTGCTGTAATAATGCGGCACGGACTGCGCACACCGGTCGCAGTATCTCTCTATGAGCACGATACCGTTCCCTACTGCAAATAGCACGTCTTTGGTGGCAGGGCCTCTGCAGCTTTTGCACTCTTTTGGATTTGTCAATTGATTCTCGTAGTTTCTGATTGACGAAAAAAACTTGTTCATCATTATACAGCTGGTTGCGACCAATAAGAATGTAGGCTCGCATTTGAAAGTAAGGCGGTTCGATTTGCATGAACAAGCATTCCATTGTAGAAAAGCCAAAAAGAGATGCATGATCAAAGAATTGCACAGTCCTGTCCTGTGCTTTTACTTCTTTGCCGGTTTCTTTTTGCTGCTGGCTTTCTTCTTTTTTGCTGCCACGAACTTTAGTATAACACTGAGCTATTTAACAATAGCTAAGACTACCAAGCTGTTGTTACATGCATTGCGTGAGCACAGTGTCAGGGAAGAACTAGCTAACTATTCTGGCGGTGTTAGAGCCTGCCTATTGCTGCCAGCCTGCATTTTCGTATTTGCTTTTGTTTCTGTCATCCTCTGCGGCACATAGAAAATCTCGTGATCAATCTTGAGATGACTGAGAAAGGCCATCCCATTATTGACGGTATCTTTTACTATCAAATCGCGTCCACACAAGTTGCATTTTATTATGTGTTCGTCTGGGCCGGCAGCCAATCTAAAAGATCAGTGTGACAGACATGAATAAGGCTCTTTCTGAAAGACGACATATTTCCCATCCCTCGCAATCATTGAACAAAGACGGACAGGTAGACTTTCAAGCCTGGCTCGCACAGCGTGCTTCATTTTAAACTTAGGCAAAAGAAAAGTTCTCACTGAATCCGCTCCCAACGAGATGGTGATGCCCGATCAAGTGCAGCTTTTTGGAAGAGTCATCAAGCTGGTTGGAGGCGACAACATAATAGTAAAGTGCACAGACGGCAAGGTGAGAACCTGCCGGATACGGGGCAAGATAAAGCGCAGGATGTGGATAAGGGACAATGACTTGGTGCTTGTTGCACCTTGGGACTTTCAGTCAGACAGGGCCGACATAATCTGGAGATACATTTCTGCACATGCAGAGAAAATCAAGCAGGATGGCCATCTGGCAAGGCGAGAAGCATAACAGATTTCAATAGACACACAAGCCGCTACTTTTCACTCTGCTCATTTTTGCGTTGGTCTAACCTGTAGCGCCTGATGATTTCCTTATTGATTTCTTCATGCTCTATCTGTTCCCCTCTTCTCTCTGGCGTCTTCATTTCTTGCTGTATTACCCTCTTCCTTTCATCATCTAGTTCGTCTCTTCCCCGGTCCTGCTTCTTCTTTTGCAACTCGTGAGCATAATTCTCGCGAAAGAACTTTTCTTCCTCGGTATCTTCGCCCGCCATGTCAGTCACTATTACTGCTATCCACTTGACAGTAGGGCATGGGAATATTTATCCCCTTTCTAGCACATACATACTGTAGAGATTGTGATATTGCGTGAAGAGAAGCAGCAAGAACAGAAAGGTGGAGCGCTTTGAGACAGCGATTTCAATACCGACGTCGTCATACTATGGCAACAAGCCTCGTATTGCTCGATGCAGGATCTGCAACAGAGCCGCACATTATAGAGTCATGCGCGACATGGAGACGATAAGCAAGATAGAATACTATTGCAAAGGATGCGTAAGCAAGCTTGACGATTAGTTAGTTAGTTAGTTAGTAGTCGTTGATTGCTTGACCCCCTCAAGAAGTTAGATTATAGTAGATTCTCTTTGCCCAGCAGAATTTAGCTGATGATGACGCTTCGTTTGTTGTGCATCACAAATACAATAATATAATACATCTCTGCGTCAACACTCACATCATGCCCGCCAAAAGATGGCTCGATAACCAAGTTACGCTGAACCCAGTCAAGGACCAGACGGTTGGAGTAATAGGCTATGGCATCCAGGGGCGCGCTCAGGCATCCAACATGAGGGATTCTGGACTTAACGTAGTTGTCGGCATTCGCAAGGGCGGCAAGACGTGGAAGCAGGCTGAGGCCGACGGCCACAGGGTAATGGAAGTAGCCGAAGCGTGCAAGGCTGCCGACATTATCCATATTTTGATCCCTGACATGGAGCAGGCTGACACCTATACAATGGAAATAGCCAAGCACGTGACAGAGGGCAAAGCGCTCTGCTTTTCGCACGGCGCGGCAATCCACTGGAAGTGGATAGTGCCGCCCAAGAATATCGACGTTATCATGGTCGCGCCAAAGGGACCGGGCCAGCGCGTACGCGAATTATATCAGGGAGGCTTTGGAACCCCGTCGCTTGTCGCCGTCTACCAGGATCACACTGGCAAAGCATGGGACAGGGTACTTGCTCTGGCAAAGAGCATCGGCAGTACCCGCCCAGGCGTGCTCCAGACAACGTTCAAGGAAGAGGTGGAAACGGACTGGTTCGGCGAGCAGGTAGACCTCTGCGGCGGGGCGCACGCCATGATAATGAGCGCCTTTGAGACGCTTGTTGAGGCCGGCTACCAGCCAGAGGTGGCGTACTTTGAGTGCCTCCACGAATTGAAGCTAATAGTAGACCTTGTGCAGAAATACGGCATCACCGGCATGTACAACCGCGTGAGCGAAACAGCGAGGTACGGCGGTCTGACCCGCGGCCCCCGCGTTGCCGACAAGGAAGCCAAGAAAAAGATGAAAGAAGTGCTGAAAGAGATCCAGTCGGGCGAATTTGCCGACGAATGGGTCAGCAAGTACAAGAAAGAGGGCAAGAACTCGTTTGCGCGCTACATGAAAGAAATCGAGAATCACCAAGTGGAAAAGGTAGGTAGGGAAATGCGCAAGATGATGTGGCCCGACGCACCAGAAGTGTAGTAGTAGTAGGTTCTTCCTTCTTTTTCATTTATCAAGCTAGTCTCTAAGCGCTCACTTGCTGCCCTGAATCTTTTTCACGTTTTCCGTAATATGCGTGATTATGACTGGCAGGGGGGTGCCGGGGCCAAAGTTGCCAGTGACGCCCTGCCTTTCTAGCTCTTTTCTATCGCCTTCCGGTATTATGCCGCCGCCGACAAGCAGTATGTCGCCTGCGCCCTTTTCCTTGAGAAGGCGCGCCACTTTGGGAAATAGCGTCAGGTGCGCGCCGTTTAGCAGGCTCATTGCAACGACGTCGACATCCTCGTCAATGGCCATGCTAGCGACCTGTTCAGGGGTGCAGAACAAGCCGGAATAAATGACTTCCATGCCGGCGTCGCGAAAAGCCCTGCATATCACCAGAGCTCCCCTGTCGTGGCCGTCCAAGCCAAGCTTGCTCACCAGTACGCGTATCGGTCTTTGCTTCTGCTCTTGTTGCTGCTGCGCCGACATTATTACTGCCAGAAAGAGCGTGTTTCTACTTAAAATATTTATTCAATTCCGGAGCGACTAGTAAACATCAGCGTTTAGTGAGTTATACAGGCGACGACCTAGGCCTTTCCTGCCCCTGCTCCTTGCCCCTCATTCCCATCATGAGGCCAAGCACGCCCATCGCCGTGGCTATAAAAAAGAAGCCTATGATGCCAGTCTCGTATCTGTCATAGCTAGCGCTCTCGATAGACCCAAACGGAGCCAGAACAACAACTTCTCCAAGCGTGCTGACCAAGTCCCACATGGGATGATGATATACTAGCTCTGGCATTACAAAAGGGTGTGCTGTAGGCATAGAGAGAGATATGTGTGTAACAAAGCGCACTAAGTCATAAATACAAAATCAGTTATAGTATTGTGCATGGCTACCTCGTCGTCATCGTCATCATCATCAGAAGTTGAAGAAATTCAGGCAATGTCGGTGAGGGAGCAAGTCAGCCTGTACAGGCAGCTGAGGGAGCAGCTCGTCCAAGAAGTTGAAAGGTACAGGCGCGAAGGGAAGGACAGGCTTGCCGACATCATTTCAGAGTCGCTCAAGGAATAGAGACAAGAATTCGTTAATATTGCACGCTGCATAAACCTGTTGCGTAATGCTCCCCATAGTAAAGGGTCTGCTGGCAGGCGAGCGGCGCGCCCTTGCAAGGGCCATCTCCGTCATTGACAACGACTACCTCGAGTCCCATGAGATAATACGCGAGATTTTCAGCAAAACAGGCAAGGCAAGGACGGTCGGCTTTACCGGCTCCGGCGGCGCAGGCAAGAGCTCACTAATAGGGAGGCTCATACCTGAGTGCCAGGCTCTCGGCTACAAAGTAGCTGTCCTTGCGGTTGACCCCACAAGCTCGATAACGGGAGGCGCGATACTCGGCGACAGAGTGAGGATGCAGGGCAACCTTGACGACAAAAAGGTGTTCATGAGGAGCATGGCGTCGAGGGGCGCAGTAGGCGGCGTGTCCAAGTCGCTCCGCAACGCGATAAGGATCCTTGACGCAGCCGGCTACGACCTTGTGCTGGTCGAAAGCGTAGGCGCCGGCCAGCTCGAAGTAGAAATATCCCGGGTTGTCAACATCACTGTCGTGCTTTTCACGCCCCATACCGGCGACAACGTGCAGGCAGTAAAAGCTGGTCTTACAGAGATAGGCGATATGTATGTAGTCAACAAGTCCGACATTGAAGGTTCGACTGCATTGTACAATACCATAGTCGACCTTATCGGCAACACTGAGCGCAGGCCGGCCGTGCTCAAGACCTCCGCCAAGACCGGCAGGGGCGTCAGGGAACTAGCGCAGAATATTGATAAATTACTAAAGGAAAAAAGCATTAATTATAAAGAACGCGAGAGAAGGATGCTGGAGGACGAATTGAAGGACATGGTCTTAAATATAGTCGAGAAAAAGGTTGTGTCGATGCTCGCAGGAGACAAAAAGTATTCAGAGTTTATCGATAAACTGTTGAAAAAGGAGATAGACCCGTACGTGGCCGCAGAGCAGCTTGCCTCCGGCCTCATCAACAAGTAGGCGATTATGATGGGGACTGCTGAAACCTTCAAGACTGATTCCGGGATACCGGTCAAGCGCGTCTACAGCAGGAAGAACCTGAAGAAATCAATTGGCCGGAACGAAGTCCCCGGCAAGTACCCGTACACCCGCGGCCTCTACCCAGACATGTACCGTGAGCGGGTCTGGACGATGCGCCAATACAGCGGTTTTGGCAGCGCAGAAGAAACCAACAAACGCTTCAAGTTCCTGCTCGAGCATGGCCAGACCGGATTATCATTGGCGTTTGATCTTCCTACCCAGACTGGCAGGGACTCGGATGACCTGCAGTCGGAAGGCGAGGTAGGCAGGACAGGCGTTGCCATCAGCTCGATAAAGGACATGATGACCTGCTTTGACGGAATCCCGCTTGACAAGGTTAGCACCTCGATGACCATCAATTCGACTGCCTCCACGCTTTTGTCGCTTTACATCACTGTTGGTGAGTCGCAGGGAGTGTCGCCCGATCAGCTCAGGGGCACGACCCAGAACGATATCCTGAAGGAATACATCGCCCGCAATACCTACATCTACCCGCCCAAGCCGTCGATGCGGATCATCGGCGACATGATCGAATATTGTTCAAAGAAGGTGCCCCAGTGGTACCCGATCAGCATTTCAGGATACCATATGCGCGAGGCTGGCTGCAATGCTGTGCAGGAGCTGGCGTTCACGTTTGCAAACGCGATTGAATACATCGAGACTTGCACTGCAAGAGGCCTGAAGGTCGACGACTTTGCGCCCCGGCTTTCATTCTTTTTCTGCTGTACAATGGAATTCTTTGAAGAGGTAGCCAAGTTCCGCGCTGCCCGGCGAATCTACGCCAAGATAATGAAGGAGCGCTTCCACGCAAGGAACCCCAAGTCGATGCATCTGCGCTTCCACGTGCAGACGAGCGGTGAGTCGCTTACCGCCCAGCAGGTGGACAACAACATCGTCAGGGTGACCACAGAAGCGCTTGCTGCGGTGCTTGGCGGGTGCCAGTCGCTCCACACCAATTCAAGAGACGAGGCCCTTGCGCTTCCGACTGAAGAATCAGTCAAGGTGGCGCTTAGGACCCAGCAGATAATTTCAAGCGAAACGGGCGCGATAAAGACTGTTGACCCAATGGCCGGCTCATACTACGTCGAATACCTTACGAGCAAGATAGAGGACGAAGTGAATAAGTATCTGAAAAAGATAGACAGGCTGGGCGGCGCCATGGTCGCCGTTGAAAAGGGATTCTTCCAAGAAGAGATCCGCAACAACGCCTACCAGCTGAAAAAGGAGATAGACGAGAACAAGCGCGTGATTGTCGGCGTTAACAAGTACCAGGACGCGCACGACATCGAGCCCAAGCTCAACAGGATAGACTCTGCGATAGAGCAGAGGCAGGTCGCAAAGCTCAAGGAGTTAAAGAGCACCCGCGACAAAACAAAGGTAGATCAGGCTTTGTCGCAGCTGCAGAGGACGGCCGAAAAGGAGGAGAACCTGATGCCCCACATCATAAACGCAGTCAAGAGCTACAGCACGCTGGGCGAGATAAGCGGCACATTGCGTACCGTCTTTGGGCGGTATGAACCAAGGATATCGTTCTAGCATAGAGGATGCAAAGAGAAAGTGGGCAGACCTAGTCCAGCCGAATAATCTTTTTTCTTTTAAGTAATATGTGGCAAATAGTGATTATACCTTGTAGTGTATGTCATTCTTTAGCCATAACTTTCCTTAAGTACCATGTGTCTCCATTATGTTCTTTACATATGTGGTATCTGGAATAGAAGCAACTCAAAAGGGCCCCAGCAAGGCGTGGTATCTATTGCCAATATTCATCAGAATTATTGGAGGACTGATTATGTATTTTGCCCTAACAAATAGAGATGCTAAAATGGCAAAGAAGAGATTGTTGCTCAGCATTCTCTTGCTCATAGCAGAGATTGCAATTTCAATGGCTATCGCATTTTTTGGATAGAGTCATAGTGAAATACCACATTATTAGAGGAGATATCGATAATTGGAGAATAGATATATACGGACGTCATAATCGTCGTCAGCAAATCCTTACAATTATTGGCTTAACCATGATCATTTTTGGTGCCACATCTATGTTGTTATGGCTATGGTATTTCTTCTGAATCTTGAACTATCTATCGATTACCAGTGCCCCATTCTTGACAAGCTAGGCGACTTGTCCCAAGGCGAATTGGTCATAATGGCAATAGCCGGTGACATTATTGTTGGCATAGTAGGTGCAATTGGCATCATATTTGGATTTGGTATTCTTAAGATGCAGAGGTGGGCATGGATGGCCAATGTTATTTACAACATTATTTTCACACTACTGAGTGTAGATGCATTTGCAGAAAATTGCAGTACTCCCAGATTCATATCTCGCTATAGTGAGCGCGATCCTGCTTATTCTCTTGTTTATGCCAACTACCTGCGTACATCTTAGACAGGCACAAATACCACAAAGATGACCGTCGGTTCTATAATCTGTCATCATCGGTTTCCACAATCGGAAAATCAGTTGCTTTCCCACCATAGCTCAGAAAGTTGACAGTAGGTTAAATAAACTGTCAATAGCTTATAAAGATCCGAAATGAGAGTCGACCATATAGCTATAGCGGTTAACAATGTGGAGGAGGCGCTGAAGAATTACCAAAAGATACTGAACGTCGATGAGCTGGAAATAGAGGAAGTGCCAAACGAAAAGGTCAGAGTGGCAATGCTCATGCTCGAAGACACGAGGATAGAGCTGATGGAGCCGACGTCCTCTGACAGCCCAATATCCAAGTTTCTGCAGGAGCGCGGCGAGGGCATACACCACATTGCCATCACGGCAGACGACATTGAAAAGGACGTTGCAAGGGCCTCCGCAAACGGCATGAGGATGCTCGGCAGCCTGCGCACGGGCTCGTATGGGCGCAGGATAACGTTCATTCACCCCAAGTCGCTCAACGGTGTGCTCACAGAATTCTGCGAGGCGCCGCTAGAGAACGGCAAAGAAGAATAACCATTCAGCCTGATTTTGTATTGTTGTCATTGTTGAATGACGATTGCGTGCGGCTCGCCAGGCTGCTGGCAGAAAGCGTGGAGCGAAACCGCGCAGACGCGCTGTTGTTGTCAGGCGGGCTTGACAGCAGCATACTGGCAAGCATATTGCAGCCGCAGTATTCGGTGGCAGCCGGCTATGGCGCAGACGCGCCAGATCTTGAATATGCAAGGCAGGTTGCAAAGAAATACAGCAAGAGGCACGTCGAGGTCGTCTTTGCGCACGACAGGATGATAGAGCTAATCGAGGCTGTCGTGCAGGTTTTCAAGACGTTTGACCCGATAGAGATCAGGAATTCGGCAGTGGCCTTGGCAGGGATAGAGCAGGCAAAAAGCGACGGCCAGCGCAGGATAATGACGGGCGACGGAGGCGACGAGCTATTCGCCGGCTACAACTACCTTGCGCGCTATTACTCTGACCCACAAAGGCTGGATTTAGAACTGCGCAGGCTATGGCAGATCATGCACTTTTCTTCGAAAAAGTTGGGAGAGCATGTTAGCGTGGACGTAAAGACGCCCTTTCTCAATGGCGAGTTTATGTCGTTTGCCAAGTCACTGGGTGTTGACAAAAAGGTAGGCGAGCATGCGGGGCAAAAGTGGGGCAAGTTCATACTTAGGCGGTGCTTTGAGTCCGAGCTTGGCAGCGAAATAGTGTGGAGGAAAAAGCTTGCTCAAGAGCAGGGGGCGGCCACCGGCAGGTTCCAGAATTATATCGACGAAATGATAGACGACCTGACTTTTGCGAACAAAGCAAGAATAGCGCGCGAGCAGGACGGGGTCAGGCTGAGGAGCAAGGAGCACCTCCACTATTACGCCGTGTTCAGGAGCTACTTCCCGCCCCCAAGAGAAGAACAAGATTGCGAGTCGCGCTGCCCCCAATGCCTTGCCTGCTTCAACAATTTTTCCGTTGGCAGCAGCAGCAGCAGGTTTTGCAGGACGTGCGGGGCGTTCCCCGTGACGCCAATCAAATCACTTTGAATACTTGCCTGGCTTTTTCATAAAGATGCGCTTGCAACCTTCGCAGCAAAAGAAGTAGGTCTTCTCGTGGTACTCGTGGCTGACAGCAAGCTCTTGATCCATTTCAATCCCGCACACAGGATCTACTATAGGCATAACAATCAGCATTCAACATAGAAAATAGGTATGTATTTATTTCTTGCCTAATGATGATAAGGAACAACTGTCTGATCAGTTATACTTATTAGGCAAGCGTCATTTTCTACAATATTTGTCACGCAAAGAAGGATCTACAGTGGACAATGTTGGGATGGCGGCAGCAGCAGCAATAAAGGCGACTCGACCGTCATGAAGGTCGAAAACGTGGTCAAGGTGTTCGAGTCTGCTGCAGGCAGGGTCGTGGCGCTTCGCGGTATAAACCTGTGGGGGTCAAAATTGTTTTGATGAATCATGTCGGATAACCACTATGCAAGCATGATGAACTATAGGATTCTATGTTGGATGCCCATGAGAGCGAGCTATCATCATAAACCAATATGCATGCATAGTCAAAGTCAGCATAACAAAACACGCCTCTACAGATTTGGGCAAAAATCTATAGAACAATCCCCAGTTAACCTGTTAGCATATTATCTTCAGTATGTTTAAATAATGATATGCCTGCGGGAGGAGAAGAACAAGAAAAAACTACTATCGAACAACAATAAAAGATGACAATGAAGAAGGTCATTACCTGCAAAATAACTGAAGAGGAGTTTCAGAAAACCATACTACCAACTATGTATGACTGCTATGATCTGGAGATTATAGATCGACAAATGGTATCGGCGTTTGTAAAGTTGTGCATTAACTTTTGGATTGGCCACTACAGGACAAGAAGCAACAGTTTGAAATGAGCCAACAAGAGATAGAGCAGGAGGAGGAGGAGGAGGAGGAGAACAGACGACACAGCAGCCAACAACAGAAGAACCGCTGAGTCCTGATGTCACTGTTGTTGATTCTTCTCCTGGTCCTATTTCTGTTGTTCAGACACCGGCAGAGATTCCAGTACATCGAACAACGCGCTCATAATGCAGATCAAGATACTCTCAGAATACTCCAAGGATATCGGCCGGGGCTACTGCGAGGTGTCTAGGGTCTTGGGTATCCATCACCAGTATGAAGGAAAGCCGTAAGCAACCTTGTACGAGTGACTGTAGAGGACAATGGAGATGTAGAAAGGTTCCGGCAGATGTACACAGAGGGCTTGGCGTCTTGTGGCTGGCGTGAATGTGAGAAGGCGTATAATGCTTACAAGAGAATGATTGAACAGAGATTTCGCACAGACATACAAGGAGTAGCGATGCACAGACCTAATGAGTCTGGTTATATCTATCAAATATATACACTTCTGGCAAATTGATTGGAGATACCCTCTTTCTTTTATGATGCTACTAGGGACCTTATCATGAATTCCTCTAGCTCGTATTCTCGGTATCTCTGGTCTGATATGTCGTTTCTGCTATGTGCTTCCTTGTCTGACTCGTGTCGGAATATCATGTTGTAGTTCTGGCACTGGTAGTAGATCTTCAACGATTGTGGTATAGCCAGAGGAGAACTTAACTTCCAGTATGTAGTGAAGGATGAAAACAAAAAGAGAAAAAGGCGGGGGCGTCTGGCTGTTTTTTCAGACCAGACCGAGTCGAAATCCCGTTTTTTATGGGATGGACCTGCTGTACAGCTTGCCTTCCAGAGCGAGCTTGTACATCTCTGCCACGTATGGGTTCTTCGCCGGAGTTTCTGCACCCAGCTCCACCATCCTGGCGTACACCCTGACTACGTAGGCCAGGGCACCCATGAATGCCACGACGACACCCATGTTAAACATCCAGTGGTTAGGAACTGCAAAGATTTCTTCGACGAACCAGAAGTGCCACAGTTCATTCACACCAATCGTGAACATGGTCGCCAGATAACCAAGGATGGTCAGCTTCAGACCGGTGTTCATCGAGTTGCCTGGTCCACGAAGTATCGGCACTTTTCTGTCATAGATGGCTACAAAACCCCAGCCCAAGGGCAGCGCCACAAAGTGGCTGTATAGCCACCAGTGAGCTGGCGTGAAGGCACTGTCTC
This sequence comes from uncultured Nitrososphaera sp., assembly GCA_946480575.1. The sequence goes on from CAMLKF010000002.1 coordinate 15,691, forward strand.
TAATAGTTGTTTGGTGCAGCGAGCCGTCGACAAAGTTGTCGACCTCTACTGAGGCTGCGATTGAACCCAGCATGATGATCATGATGTAGATCTTCTTTAGTCTCTGGATTTCGACTTCCTTTGGTATCAGTGCTGGCATCTGAGCCATAACTCACTATCCAATAAACCAGTATATTAACCTCACTTTCATGAATTTACCAATAATTATATTAATTTTATATGATATACATGTATAATATGTAGAAATCTGTGCCATTAGCTTATTATACATATAGTTTATACGTGTATCGATATTGAGCAATTATGATTATCATAATTGATTATCATGACCTACAGGTTTGTGCTCCCACCCAGCCTCTTCACGGCACGCCCCTCTGCTGGACATGCTATACCTGCGCCTGCTATAAGGAATTAGGCTGCATCCAGCTTTTGACTTCAAAGCCACCGTAGTTCATCCTAGGCATTCCTTTCCCAGTATTGTCTTGTCGCTGTACCTTTCTAGCTTTATCCTAAGCTGCTCGTATTTTTCAAGCTGTTTTCCGATGGACAATCTGATGATCCTACACAAGTAGAGTGGAACAAGCAATGCCCCTGCAAGCAGCAAGGAAAGCTTCACTGGCAATAAAACGCGGCAAAAACATGTATTTCTGCTCTTTGCAATAAAATAATAGAGGGCAGCTCAGTCAAATGCCTTCTCTTCACTACTACATCAGGATTAACTCTGAATCTTCACTGCTGCCAGATAGGGTTAGGCAGTTCGCATTAATTAATTCTTTTTCAGTTCTTCTATAGATACTGTGGCCCGCTCTTCTTTGTGGAAATACTGGAAACGCGCGCATGCACATACATGAGATCACGTCTGCTCCAGGAAAGGCTTGTACCGCTCGACAAGCTCTGAAAGCGGGAAGCGCTTCTTGCCCACTATCTTAATGTCGACTCGCGGCTTTTTCCCCTTTTCGATGTCGATGATGTTGTAGCAGTTCTCAAAGAACCCGCGGAACCTAATCGAAGACGTCGTGCCTGCGTATGCTATTTCCAGCCGCCCGAGGTTCCAGGCCCACGGTCGGTGCTTGTGGCCGCAGAGCACAAGATCGACTCCCGACTGCAGGCATGCCCGCAGCGTGTCGCCTGCGTCAAGTATGATGATTTTATCGGTGCCTGTATCCGGGATGCCTATCAGGTGGTGGTGCATCGCCACTATCTTGGTCTTCGTCTCGGGGAACTTGGCCAGGGTCTTTTCTACCCACAGGTTCTGCCGATAGCCTACCTCGCCCTCGTCTCTGTCCGGCCTTGCGGTGCCCAAGGTAAGGACTATGGCGTCGTCGAACTCGTAGATCTGCTTTGACGGAAAGAACTTTTTGAACAGGAGATACCCGGTGTGCCGGTAGTCGTGGTTGCCGGCGATTACGATGATGTTCGGGCAGCTGAACCTCTTGAGCTCGTTCCTTGCCTTTTCAAACTGAAACAGTAGGCCGTCGTCCGTCAGGTCGCCTGTGACGATTATGGCGTCAGGCTTTAACTTGTTGACCTCGTCGACGACGGCGTCAAAGACGCTCTGGACGAAAAGGCCGCCCATGTGAATGTCAGAGAGTTGGACTATTTGCAAAGCGAGATGTATGCATGCCCGGCGCTATATAATATTACAATGATATATGCGCGCAAAGCAATATTAACGCCTTAGACTGCTCTTTAAGAATAATTGCCAAAGCGCAAGATAAAGGAAGAAAAGCCGAAGAAAAGGCTGGGCAAGAAGGAACTCTTGATAGCCCCTATTGCCATGGGAGCCGCCACCCTTATCGCGCTTGTGGTAATACCGCTCTTTGCGCCGCAGCCAGACCCTACCCAGGTCTGCCTGAGGGCGCATAACGTTGAAACCTTTCAGCTTCATCCAATGGTAGAGGTGATTGTCGACGGTCAGCCCATGATCTTGCCTGACAATGTTGGCAAGCAGCCCAAGGACGGCCAAGAATGTCTCCGCCCAATCCATACTGACGAAGCAGGCAGCATCGTCCACATAGAGTACATCAGACCCATCAGGTTCAGCATGGCCGACTTTATGAAAGTCTATGCATACGACGGGCAGGCAAGAGTTGTAGACAACTCGACAGGGATGATGCAGACCCTTAACCTCACCAACTATGACGTGCAGTACTCCTACTTTTCAGAAGCAGGCGAATTCACGAAGGTAGCCCAGCCTTCTGAGGTGCCGCCGTTTCCACAGGACAACAGAATGGTCGCCCGCGTGGAGCTGATATCGAAGCAATAATAGAATAGAATAAGAATAAATAGCGAAAAAAGCGCCTGCCTCATTGACTTTGGTTTGGCCAAGAAAACTGCAGCGGTAATCAGGGGCGACGGCACGGGCCCGGAGCTCGTTGATGCAATGATCAAGGTTTTGAAGGCTTGCAATAGCAAAGTTGAATTGGTTCCATGCGATGCGGGGTCGGAGTGGTGGCAAAAGAACGGCGGCAACTCCTACATCTCGCCTGAGGTGTGGAAGCTACTTGAAGAGTCCGACGCCTGCTTTAAAGGTCCGACGACCACGGTGCCGGTGCCAAACGCGCCACGCAGCGTCGCAGTCAGCATCAGGCAAAAGTTTGAGCTTTACTGCAACATCAGGCCGATCAAGACGTACAAGCACGCCGAAAAGCAGCTTGACTTTGTGTGCGTTCGCGAAGCCACTGAAGGGCTGTATGCAGGCATCGAGTTCAAGACGAGCGATGATTCTGCCATAGCTATCCGCAAGACAACAAGGAGGGGCTGCGAGCGCGTTGCCAAGCGCGGATTTCAGGTGGCAAAAGACAGGGGCTTTGACAAGGTTTACGCGATAACCAAGCGCAACATCCTGAAGGAGACGGACGGCATTTTCTGGGCCGCGGTTGAAAACGCGCAAAAGCAGTTCAAGAACATACAGGTCGAGGAATACTACATTGACAACATGACGCAGCAACTGGTCAAGAACCCCGAGAGGTTCAACAAGAGCGTGCTTCTCAGCACCAACCTGTTCATGGACATTGTTTCGGAATGCGCGTCAGGGCATGTCGGCTCTATTGGCAACGTCTACTCGGGCAACTATGGCGACAGCTATGCAATGTTTGAGCCGGCGCACGGCAGCGCGCCCAAGTATGCAGGGCAGAACAAGGTCAACCCGGTCGCCACTATCCTATCAGGCGCCTGGATGGTAGAGAACCTTGGAGAAAAGGCAATCTCTGACGCGATATTCAAGGTGACAGAGGACGTCATTAACGAAAACAGGTACGTCACCTACGACTTGGGCGGCAGCGCGACGCTTTCGCAGATGGCAGATCAGATAGCGGCAAGGGCCGGTAAGCTTTTGAAAAAGTGACCTAGCGGCTCAGCTCTACGACTAACAGCGTTTCATAGAACAGCGCTTTTTCCTTTACTACGTTTTTGCGCATCTTTTTTTCTGCAATCAGCCTGCCAAGCGCGCTATGGTCTGTCAGCGATGAGACTACCACAAGCATCCTGCCACCCTTGGCGAGCAGTGGCAGTGCCGACTCTACAAAATGCATGGTAGTTTCTATGCCTGAAGGTCCGCCGTGCACTGTTGGATCTTTAACTCTATCGTCAGGCAGATAGGGCGGATTGCTCACTATCAGGTCAAACTTCCCAGAAAACGCGGACGCGGCGTCGCAGCAGGCAAGCATGGCGTCGGACCTGCGCCTGCAGTGCTGCAATGCCTGCAGATCAATGTCAGAGCCAGCTACATTTTTGAAATTCTTTTCAAGAACCTTGACCAGCAGGCCCGCTCCTACTCCTATCTCGAGCGCCCACCTGCCCCGGTACTGCCTGACGCAATCTGCAAGGAGGAATGTGTCGTCAGATGGAACGTATATTTTTCATCGACCCGGCAAGCTTGAAAACTTCGCCTGTGCTTAACTGATCTATTCTCTTATTCCCAAAGTCAGCGCTTATGCCGACATTGGCAGCTACAGATGATGCCTTCTTGTTCCTCTTTGAGAAGAGGAGGTTGAGGCTTTTTATCGTCTCCCTTGTTGCTGTATTTGTCGGAATAACCTTTATCATAGCAGACTCGATCAGCGGCCGCGGCTCAAACGACTGCCTTCCAACTCCAAATAATTTCTCTATCGCAAAGCAATGCGTTGCCAGCGCAGATATTGCCCTGTAATTGTAATCGCCCGGCCCGGCGGCAAGCTTGTCTGCAAATTCCTGCTGCACCATGACTACTGCTCTTTTGAATTTCTGGGTAGCGAGCCACTCAAACGCGTCTCTGCTGCGAGAATAGGGCAGGTTTGAAACAAAGACGTCAAAGTGCAGGTCACTAGTCTTGAACAGGTCTGCGTTTACAAACTCCACGTTGTGAAACGGCAGCAGCTGCTCACGCGCTTTTTCGTACAGCTTGCTGTCGACTTCGTACGAAATGACGCGCCTTGCTCGCTTGCATAGCTCTGCCGTCAGGACTCCCTGCCCGGCTCCTGCCTCGCATACTGTTTCCTCTCTGCCTATGCCGGCAGCCTCGATGATTCTGGCAAGGATCCGCTGGTCAACGAGCATGTGCTGGCCAAAAGCCCAGGTAACGCGTCTGCGGGGCATGATTATTTTACTTTCTTACAAAGAGGTTCATTCTGGCTTGCCCCATTATCTCCTCAATTATCCTCTTGGCTACAAGCTTGGCAGGGTCCCTCAGGCCAACCCTGCTCTGGATTTCCGTGAAATTCTCGAACTTTTTCTTGTCCCTTTCCTTGATTATCGTCATCATGTACGTCTTGCCAATGCCCGGTATGAGCTCGAGCGCGTGTATCCTCGGCGTTATCGGCTGGGACATGTTGATATAGCCCACAAAGCGCTTTTCGTTGGCAAACACCACCTTTTCAACTATGTTTGGGAGCTCATTCTTGGCCGCCTGGGAGATGTCATTGTATTCGAACCTCCCAAGGACGCTTGCCACCTTGTCCCGGCCCTCCCGGCCGATGTAGAGGCGCTCACCAATATCGACTGTCACGTTCTGGACGCCGAGCAGCTCCAAAAGGGTGAGCCTCTCCTCCCCAATGGCTTGGATAATGACACCTTCCCTGCCCCTTACAGTTACGGACTTGCCCCTAGGAGTAAAGTCGAGCACATAGGCGTATTCCTCATATTTCCTTGGCTGGCCGTGATCCGCATGGCCGCCTGCCGGGTGGCCGGCGGCTGCAGGGTCATGAATCGGCGGTGGTTCTCCTGACAATGTCTATTACCACTATATGCAGAGAGTCGGTATTTAACTTTGGGTGTCTGGCTTTAGAATATTGAGCATCTTTTCCAGCGTTTCAGAGAGGATGAGCTTTTTCCACCCAAAGGTAAAGGCTCTGAGCTCTTCAAGCGAGGTAGGCATGATGTTGACCACTTCGACGGCCTCTTCTTCCGTCAGGTCGCACTCATCCACCAGCTGGCGCATCATCTTTTGGGCTTTCTTTGAGTCTACTTTTGCAAACTTGCTGACATAGTCAGCCGTCCACCTCTGGATCTGATCCATGTCGTCAGGCTTGACTGATTCGAGAATTTCCTTTACTTGCGGCAAAGTGATGATCTCTTTCTTGATAATCTCTGTCATTTGTTGCTGACACCCGCTGCTGCTGCTGCTGCTGCTGCGGCAGCAGTAGTAGTAAGGGGCCTGATGTGGTTTAGCCTCGTCTGCAGGATCTTTTTCTTGTCGCCAAACATCACCGCGACCCTCAGGGTTCGTCTCCCGACCTCCTCGACCACGCCTATCCTGCCGTGGAACCTTCTGTGAGGGGTGGTATTATGCTCCCTCGGGTCAACGTCGACGATAACCTTGTCGCCAACCTTGTAATCGTGAAGCAGATATGATATGCCCCTGACAACATTGTCCTTTGTCAGTATTGAACGGGCCTTTCTTTTGGTGCCGTACGATCGTGGCATGGTATATAGAACATCACTGCCAAATGCCTTAATTTAATACTATCTACCTTCGTTGACGTCTGAGATTCCGCGGCCTGCCAGAGTAAATAGGATTTCGCGCTCGGCGTGGTACGGGCTATCGACCATCCTTGCAATGCGGTTCTTGCCAGAGCGCTTGAGGTATATCCTGTACGTGCTGGTGTGTGCGACTACGTTTCCGCCAGTGGGCCTGACTGTGTCGCCAAAGACTGCGTCCGGCGAAGCCTGGATCTGGTTGGTCACCATTACCGCCACTTTGTAGGTCTCAGCCATCCTGATCAGAATGTGCATGAACCTGTTCAGCCTCTGTTGCCTGTCAGACAATGTTGCGCGGCCGAGGAATTCTGCGCGGTAATGCGCAACCGCCGAGTCGACAATTATCAGCCTGACGTTGTTTTCTTCAATGACTGGGCCGGTCTCCTCTATGATAAGCTCTTGGTGGGCGCTGTTGTACGCCTTGGCCACGATAATGTTTTCAAGCGCCGTGTGAGCGTCAAGTCCCCTTGCCTGAGCAATAGAAGCTATTCTCTCTGGGCGAAAAGTGTTTTCCGTGTCGATGTAAATCGCCTTTGCTGCAAGTCCGCCCGCCTGTGCATCCTGCTGCACCATGACGCACAGGGTGTGGCATAGCTGCGTCTTGCCGGTCCCGAACTCTCCGTAAACTTCTGTGACTGCCTTGGTCTCCAAGCCTCCGCCGAGCAGGTCGTCAAAGCTTTTCGAGCCTGTCGATATGCGCTCCTTGCGCTTCTTGTAGAGGTTGGTGGCTGTGACAAAGCTTTTGTCTATTACGCCAAGCTCTTCGAGCATCACCCTAGCCTTGTTGCAAATGCCGACTGACTCGTCCATCTCCATGCCAGTGACCTCGGCTACATCCACAGGTCCCCTTACAAGCAGATCCTTGATTGAGCGAAAGCCTGCATCCCTGAGGCGCTTCTCGGTCGCCGGACCTATCTCTTCGATGTTGCCAAGCGCCAGCTTGCCAGAAACGGTGGTGTCCTCCTCAGCAGTCAAAGTCATCCTACCTTTAGCATTGTTACTAATTAGGGTTAATAAGGCAAAAAGAGATGGCATATGCAGGCGCTAGAAAAAAGTATATATCTTTGTTCTTTCTGGTCTACCTAAGTAGAGGGATATGATCCAAAGCAAGACGTTGGTCGTGACGGCTCTTGCAACAGTCATGGTGCTGTCTATAATCTCACTTTTGCCAAACTACGCGGAGGGGCACGGTGTACAGGCACAGCTGCAGAGCAGATTCGTAAGGATTGAGAATGAGCAGTTCTCGGACAACACTCTGAACACAGGCGACGAGCTGACCGTAACTGGCGAACTAACGAGTCTGGTCAACAGGCCACTCAGGGCATGGCTATCGCTGTTCAGCGAGTCGGCTAATGCAGGCAACAGATGGGAGTTCCTGTCAAGAGATCCACCTGGCAACATATTCGACATCGCGCCAGGAGCAACAATTCCATACTCGATGACTGTGAGGGCGCTTGAGCCAGGCACCTACCACGTACACACACAGCTTAACATCGAGTCCGTAGGTCCGGGTCTTGGCAGGGGTCAGACAGTGAACGTTAGCGGTGAGGCCGTACTAAAGCCAATCCCATATGGTAACATCGTTTACCAGTGTGTGATTATCGGCGTAGGTCTCGGCGTGACATTTGCAACAAGGCCGTGGCAAGTAATCTAAAAACTACAACCCCACTCCTTTTTCCTTTTAATTTCTTGTTTTCAGGCGCCAACAGAGGCGCTGTTGTTGTTGTCGTCGTAAAACTTGAAAAAATTTATTACTGAACAGCCTGCTGCTGTTTGATTAGCTCGTACTTTGACGTATATCCTCGCGGGTTTATCATCATGCCCTTGTAGTTGAAGGTAGACGAGTTACCTACAATGACCGTCGTTATCATGCCAAGCATGTCCTGGTGATCCAGCATTTTGTCCAGAGTCGTCACTACGACCTGCTGGGTCTCCCGATAGGCGCCCTTGACTATTGCGACTGGAGTGTCTGGCTTGCGATATTTCAGGAATATCTCCCGAGTGTCGCGCAGCTGGTGCACCCTCTTTTTGCTTGCAGGGTTGTAGATTACGGTGACATAGTCGCCCAGCGCAGCCGCCTCTACGCGCTTGACAATCATATCCCAAGGAACTAAAAGGTCGCTCATGCTGACGACTGCAAAGTCCGTCATGAGGGGTGACCCTACCAGAGCAGCGCAAGAGTTAAGCGACGATACTCCCGGGACGCATTCGACATAGATGCCGCTTTCCCTGTCCCAGCCCTTTTCTGCCAGAATTTCATAGATCAGGCCGACCATGCCGTAAATGCCCGGGTCGCCTGACGACACAAGCGAAACGACCTTACCATTTTCTGCAAAGCCTATCGCCTGGTTTGCCCTGTCAACTTCCTGCGTCATTGCGTATCGGTAGACTTCTTTGCCCGCTACCAAGTCTTCGACAAGGCTGACATAGGTGTCATAGCCGACGATAACTTCGCTTTCTTCAATGACCTGCTTTGCCCTGTATGTCATGTGGTCATGGCTGCCAGGCCCGACGCCCACCACGTACAGCTTGCCCTTTTTGTCGACCATTCGCAAGGGTTGAGACTGACTGGATGCAATTTATCCTTTTCCAGCCTTGCCAAGCCCGAACTCGTCATGCAGTGCTCTTACTGCCTGCTCGCAGTCTCTGTCGTTGACCACGAAAGCAAGGTTGAGCTCCGAAGAGCCCTGTGCTATCATTATCACGTTTACGCCATGCTTGGCAACTGCGCCAAACACCTTGGCCGCCACGCCCTTGATGCCGCGCATCCCCGAGCCCACCACTGCAAGGACTGCAACGTCGTCGTTGACGTTCACCTGCTTGATGACCTTGCCGAGCAGGTTCAGTTCCAGAGTAGTCGTCGCCTTGTCAAGGTCGCTCTTTCTTACGACCATGGAAATGCTGGACTCTGATGGGCTCTGCGAGATCATCATGATGTTGACACGATTTTTGGCAAGCGTGTCAAATATCCTGGCGGCCGTCCCCGGCGCGCCGACCATGCCTCCGCCGCTCACGTCAATGAGCGCAGTGTGGCGTATGGCGCTGACTGATTTGACTATCTTTTGTGACTCTTTGCTGGGGTTTTGCGTTATGACGGTGCCTGTGTGCTTGACGTTGAAGGTGTTGCGGATCCTGATCGGGATCTTGGTGTCCACCACCGGCTCTAGCGCCCGAGGGTGCATGTACTTGGCCCCAAAGAGCGCCATTTCCATCGCTTCGGCAAACGACACCTCCCTGAGCACCTGCGCGTCCTTGACTATCTTGGGGTCGGCAGTCATAAGGCCGTCGACGTCGCTCCACAACCACACCTCGTCGGCGCCGATGCTGGCAGCTATTATAGTTGCAGTATAGTCGGAGCCTCCGCGCCCTATGGTGGTAGTGTTGCCATGCTGGTCTGCGCCGATAAAGCCTGTGACTACAGGCACGATATCCTGCTGCGAGAGCAGGGGCTCGATCTTGTGGCTGACGCGCAGCTTTGTAGTGTCCATGAGAGGGCGAGCTTCGCCAAAGTTGCCGTCGGTGAGTATCCCGGCTTCCTTGCCTGCCAGGTGCTCCGACTTTAATCCAATGTCCTGCAGGGCAAACGACACTATTGGCGTTGACAGACGCTCGCCAAACGACATCAGGTAATCCAGTGACTTGGGCGTAACTTCGCCTAAAAGGACAATTCCGCCAAGCACGTCTTCAAGCTCGCTAATTATCTTTTTGACTGTCGCTGTAGCGTCGCTCTTGAGCTTTTCGTCTGCTATCGCGCCGTCGGCGATGTCGAGGTGCATCTTGGCCGACTTTTTTACAAATTCGTCAATTGATGCTTTATCACCTCTCTTGACACTGTCTGCCATCGATAGCAGGCCGTCGGTCATGCCGCGGACTGCAGAAACGACGCAGATGATGTCGTTGCCACGCTTGTGCGATTTGACTAATTGAGCGATGTGCCTGATCTTGTCTGGAGAATCCACTGCAGTTCCGCCAAACTTCATCACAAGGCGCATATTACTACTAATCCTGAACTCGCGGAGCCAAATAGAAATGGATTCTGCCCACATTTGCTATCTTGAATTCAAGCCGGAGAGGCATCTTGCTCGAATACTCTGCGGCGACAGAGCCGCCCATCGAGACTACTGCCTTGGTTATTTTCGACAGATAGTCGAGGCTGTACGTAGTTTTGCTGTCCTCCTTGACCACAAGCTCTTCTAGCCCTTCGTTTCCCACCTCAAGCGAGATGTCTGCCTCGCCCGAGTCGCCTCTGCCTGAAAAGTCTATCTCGCCTGATTTGGACTCTATTGAAATGTATTCGGACACGACCTGAACGTCAGAGAGAACTTTGTCAAACGCCATTGCAGTGAGCACTACTTTGGAGTTAAAGTTAAGCTTTGGGAGCGGCGTCGAGCTTGCCGAGCTTTCTATCAGGCGGGTCTTGTACTCGCGCCTGTAGCCGTTTGACATCTTTACATGAAGCATGCTGTCGTCTCCCAGCGATATTTCAACTGCGTCCTTTTTGTCCGCTCTCCTTACAAGCTTTGAAAACTCGTCGACGCGAATTCCAAACTTGACTGCGCTGTCGCATTCGTACTTTTCAAACGCGTGGTTGGGCCAGTAAATGTCGATTAGCGCAATGTGCGACGGGTCCATGCCCCGAAAGGAGATACCTTCAGCTGTCGCTTCAAACGTCGCTTCGTCAACGAGCGTCGAGATTGCAGACGCCACGGCCTTCCACTCTTCAGGGGACTTTGTGCGGGCTACAAATACCAAATTAACCTATTTGGCAGCTCCATTGGATTTTAAACATTGCTCTTCCCAAGCTTGTTTAATTGATCGTTGCATGCAGATACACATGTGCACATGTTTGGAGGCAGGAAATGATCATACATACATAGCCGTCTTGGCCGCAGGGACAATGGCTCTGGTCGTCCTGCTTGCTAGCTTTGCTCCCAGATCGCAAGATTCTGCATTCGTTCCAGCTCATGACATTGAAGTGCTGCCGGTAAAAGAGATGTTTGCAAGAGGCATCTACCAGCACCTTGTCGAAACAAAGTTCGACGTTCCAAGTGTCGATGTCAGGCGCGGGGAGAGCATCGCCGTGTCTTTCACAGTAGAGCATTATGGCCACGTCGAGGGGAAATGGTCGACGTCAAATGATGCCGTTATCTTGATGGTCTGGTTGAGCATTTCGTCAGAGACACTTTCGGGCACCGAGATCCTGACAATGGCCTGCGACGGCGAATTGCGCGTAAGCAAGATGCTTTGTGGCGAATAGCTCAGATAATCGTTGACGGACACTTCCTGTCCAGACAAAAATAGTTTGTGTACCTGTCTTGAAAGTTTTGACGGTCACCAATTTCCTGGCCGCGGACAGAGGTAGAAAGCCTGGCCTGCTCTCAATAATAATGATAATAACCAGCTGACGCCATCAGGCATAGTTGCGCCACGTGTGGCTGCACTTGGTGCACCGGTAAAACTGCGTGGTCGCTTCGTCAGCAGACCTTGTCTGGAGCATCCACCAGAACGCGGTGTCGTTCTTGCATTCGGGGCACTCGATGCTGGTAGTCGGCAGCGCATCGACGCTGCTCTCGCTGTCCATGACCTTGAGCGATGCTTCTGATCCGACATTCTTGCTGGCGACTTCTTCCTTTCTGCCATCCTCACCGCCCTTTTTAGCCTTGAAGCCACACTTGTGGCAGACGACGACCTCCTTGCCTAGCTTTGGCCTCAAACGCGTTTCGCATTCAGGACAGAATCTCAATACGCAGGCGACACCTCTCTCGCTGGCTACTTTTTGAGGGCCGACTTGATCATGCTGAGGAAGTCTTTGGAGTAATCCGCAGCAGAAGCTGAGGCGTCCTGTACGACCTCCATCGGATCCTTTCTTTTTGTCGCCACCCTCATCTGGTATTGCTTGGTTAGCGGGTGCTTCTGAATGACGCCGGCAAAGTCCACACTCTTTTCCTTGAGCAATTCATGCTGAACGATGTATAGAATGGAAATGTCCTCTTCGCTAACCTTAAGCTCGATCTCATTGTCCTTGACGTCGGTAATCTCTGCTAGCATAATAACGTCAATACAGACAACTACTTATTGAGGATATAAACGATACCATCCAGACAAAATGGCAGCAGACAGCAGCTTCATCGCTGATGCCACTCTTGCCAAGTCGCAGGACAGCGTCAAGCCTGGCCAGCCGCTGACCCTGAGCCTGAGCTTCAAGATAGACGGCGCGATAAGAGAGTCATTTGATCAGAAGAACTGGGAGCGCGCCTACAACAAGCACGACAACGGCTTTCGGATGACTATAGAAGTTGGCATCAAGTCAGGCAGAAAAACTGTCATGCCGGTAAAATTCGTAAGAAAGGCGGCGCTATTCTGGACCCGCAATCCCAAGATACAGTACAGGATATGGGTCTCGATAGTCAAGGACGACATGCCGTTTTACCCGCTCACCATTGAAGAGGCGAAATCGTTGCTATTCGATGTCAACAAGGTAATAGAGCTGAGCGGAAGCGACTTTGACTCCGGCACCCAGAAGCTCCACGCAGAAATCAAAGTATCGTGGGGCAAGCACAACTATACCGAGCGCACAGAGATCAAGGGCAGGTCAAATGAGATAGAATTGATGCGGGTCGCAGCCTGATGACTGCGGAAGCTGCCAGTTGGGTCAGCTTTCAGAAATTGTAACAACATCAGTGCTTTGGACAATCAATCCTAGGATTCGTGGCTTATCCAAACTAGTTATTGCAAGGTTCTGAGAGAGTAGGTGCCGGTGTGCTCTGGAACCCAAGATATGCCGACATCTGTTGTGCTACTTGCGCTTACTATTGTTGACTGCCAATTTAGTGAGACCGTTATACCGTTATGGTCTCTTACCTCAGTAATGGCGCGACTGTTGCCTAATCAACGACATTATCCTCATTGGTGAGAGTAGTAGTTCCGATTATTACTAGCTGTTCATCAACTTTCGGGTCTAGGATGGAAGAACCATCTAAAGTCGTTAATACATGCGTTGATGGTAAATTATAGCCATGTCTGCATCTGGGCTGATATCAGAAGGGTTTCCCAAAAGAAGTGATAGCGGTACCATCGGTAGCAGCATAAAGACAATTGCTAGACTAAGGTCCATTGTGCTAGCCAGAGCTGATACAGCAGATAGAAAATAATAAGGATAGAGGAGACTGGTTCTGTAATCGTAAATGGGCACATCCAGACCATTTATAAGATTAAAACGCGAAAGTATGGCAATGCAGAAAAACGACGCTCTGGGCAAGGAAGCTGAGCTTTACACGCCGCTGCCAAATGGCAGGATAAAATGCACGGCGTGCGCTAGACTGTGCGAGATACCGGAGGGCAGGATCGGCCTTTGTGGTATCAGGGGCGTCACGAACAACAAGCTGCATCTGTTCGTTTATGGCAGGGTGATAGCCGGCCACATCGACCCAATCGAGAAAAAGCCTGTCACCCATTACAATCCAGGGACTGACATTTTCTCGATATCTACAACTGGCTGCAACTGGCTCTGCCAGTACTGCCAGAACTATGACATTTCGCAGAGGCGCAAGGTCGAAGGGGCTGAAATGGCTCCTGCGCAGGTTGCAGAGACCGCAGCCCACTATGGCGCGCAGGGCATCGCCTACACCTACAACGAGCCTTCCATTTTCATCGAGTTTGCAAGAGACTGTGGCATCGAGGCGCACAAGCGTGGCATATTTAACATCTTTGTGTCAAACGGCTATGATACCCCCGCGTCAGTGGGCATGATGGGCCAGTTCCTTGACTGCATCACTGTCGATTTCAAGGGCAGCGGCAAGCAGGAATTTGTCAGGCGCTACATCGGCATCCCAAACGCCGACCCGATATTCCAGACACTCAAGGAAATACGTGACAAGACAAAGATCCACGTCGAAATTACGGACCTGATAGTGCCGCAGGTAGGTGACGATCTGGAAGCTGCGAGAAAGCTGTGCAGGTTCGTCTACGATGAGCTCGGACCTGATACGCCGATACATTTCCTGCGGTTCCACCCTGATTACAAGATGATGGAGTTTGAAAACACTCCCGTCGCGACGCTAGAAAAGCACTATGAAGTGGCCAAGCAGGAAGGGCTAAAGTACGCGTACCTTGGAAACGTGCCAGGCCACCCATTGGAGGACACGTACTGCCCCGAGTGCAAGAGCGTGGTCGTCGGGCGCTACGGCTTTAGCATCGACGAATGGAATCTTGACGGCAACAACTGCTGCAAGAACTGTGGCTACCCGATCCCGATAGTTGGCCAGCTTCACAGAGGAAGGAAGAACCGCTTCCAGTTTATCTACTAAGGTTAAAATTGCGCTCAAGTAGACGAGCTTTTCACAGGGGTCGTTGTCTAGCTTGGTATGATGCCAGCCTTGGGCGCTGGAGGCCGCTGGTTCGAATCCGGCCGACCCCATACCTCCTTTTGTGCAGCTCGCATGCTTTGGACAGGTACGGCCACTGCAAATCTGTGGCTGGATCAGGCAGCTTCCAAGTGCGAAGTGCCGCTACTGCCGCTTGAGACTCCATTGCTATGGGAACGTCTTATTGCCCTTGAGCTAAACAGTACGGCTGTGAGGAACGCAAAGACTCCCGCGGCTATGGCATAGCTCATGACCGAGTCGGCCATAGTTGTATTAGGCGATTGCCGAAGATAAAGTTGTCTGTCTCTTGGTTTGCCTAATAGGCTAAACACACCGATTAAATACGATCCAAAGCAATTACATCATATCAAATTGGGTTTTGAAGAAGTCAACGTCAGCTACACAAGGAAAATCCAGTATATATATATATATACACACACACATTTTCAAACCGAGAAAGTTTAACATTGTGTTGTTCATCGCGTTGATGGCGGGCTAACCTTCACCTACTTGCAAGCTATGTTGCTTTCATTTTCGAAAATGTTGGCGCAAGGAAAAAAGCATGTCCTTGTGTTGACAAGAGTGCAACCATCGTTGTTTTACCTTCTCTATATTGCGCTGCGCCTGTTGCATATTCAGTGGGGGTGGTAAATCAGCAGTATATATAGGTATAACGCCCACTTGCTTTAATCGTCAGGTCAGGCTTTAGCATCCGCTAAGTTGTGGGAAAATGAAAAGAAAGAGAAAGGGGGGAGGGAGGTTTTTAGTCCCACTTGCTCCACGCGGCCATCCAACGGTATGTCCACGTGTTAAGCTTCGCACCCAATGCAGCGATCGGAACCGTCAGCACTGCTCCTGCACCTGCACCCAAGGCTACAGGACTGTTGTAGAATTTGCCTACCTGAGGCTCGATCGGCGTCATGTATGCAGGCAGCGTCGGCCTTGGATACTTGAACGCAACTTCAAGCGGGTCTCTGATGAGCAGCAGACTGACCATGTTGAACAGCGGCAACGAGAGGCCAATCAGTGATCCACCGATGAGGATTGCAGCGTGCTTGTTCCTTCTTGTTGCCCAGTATGTAAGGTCCAACAGCATTGCCGAGGGTATCCATATAGGCACCGTGATGAAGTCGTACGGATAGCCCAGTGCGAACCATGCGCCCTTTGCAACCCATGTGTAGATTGTCATGATTGTGGCGTAGTATGTAGCTGTTCCTGGTACTCCTGTGAAGAGCATGTAGTATATCGCGCCCACCGCAAGCATAGTAGATTGCGAGATGGAGAATACTACGAAGGAGGTCCACATCCAGTCTGTATAGAAGATATAGTCTCCTGCATTAATGGTTAGCAGTGTGCTGTTGACAGCAACTACTACTATGAACAAGTAGTGCGTTGTACGTCTAAGCCAGACCATTAAGCACCTAGACATATAGGTAGTATATAAAATTTTATGTCACGCTGGAGCGTGTGCGAAATTCGGATCCAAACTACGGCAGGCGCAGCCGAGTCCTCGGCCGAGCGAGGGCATGTTGCGCAGCAAGAACACCCTGTAATTTGAAGAAACAAAAAGAAGGAAAAAGGGATTCTTTTACGCTCTCACTGGCTTCTCGTGAGCGATCTTCATGATGAAAAAGAATCCGAGGGCCTCTATGACAGTCAGGACAGAAAGCGCGTAAATGCCGCTAGGCAGTGGATATGCCCACGGGTAAACTGTCACCCCTACATATACCCCGCCTGCGGTTGCCGCCCAGCAAAGCGCAAAGCCTAGGATGAAAATGCTGTTCATATTTTCGACTCTGCGGCCGATCATGCGCTCAACATCGTCGCGGCTTTCGCCTCCACCACCACCGCTCCTGCGTCCACCACTTCCGTATCCCTTTGGTAATGTCATTTGCTATACAATCAGGATATGCCTTTTTAAATTTTGCTGTTATGGAGCAGGCGGGTATCTTTGGCAAAACCGAAATTCGTCATTATAAAATGAGAGAAAAAGAAGGGGGAAGGAGGAGAAGAAGGGCTAAAGCTGACGCCTTGAGCCGAACAGGACGCCTAGGCTAGTTATTCTCCTTGCCCGCATCATCAGGACTAACAGACCTATCACGGCTCCTGCGACTATCGCCGCGCTTATGGGGAACTCTGGGACGACGACTATGTTAAAATCGGCGCTTTCCGTGAACGTTCCTGCGCCGGCAGGCTGGCCGCTTATAGAGTTAAGCTTGACCGTGACGGTCATGGGCCCTGCGCTGTCGAATTTTACCTCATGGGTGGCAGTGCCAAACTCGGCATTCTGGTTCGCTAGCTCCTGCACCACGTTGCCGCTTGCATTTTTGACGGTAAAGTCATAGTTTACGCGCTGTAGCGGGAATCCGTTGCTTTCAGTCATGGCGAGTCCAAAGGCCACTGTGGAGCCGGGCTGGATTTCAGCCGGATCCCAGTCTATTTCAATAGAATATGTTCCGCGAGGCGTCTTTTTGCTCAGAGGGGGTGTGGGAGCTTGTTCGGCTGATGTTGGAGCTTCCGGCTGGCCGGTGCCTGTTTCCAAAAGCTCAAACGCGTATTGGATAGGTTGCTGGCCTGTGGTGACATCGACATAAGTCTCTGCCTTGACAGGGAACGGGAACCCGTTGACTATCCATACCTTGCTATCGACACCTTTATGCCATTGGACCAGCGTGGCATCGCATGAATCAGCTCCACACAAGTCCTGCGCTCCGGCGAATGACACTTGTTGTGTGCCGACCGGCTTTATTTCCCCGCCGCCTATAGAAGCTATCTTGCCCCAGGATTGCTGGGTCAGAGACAGCGGAGCAGATTTTGTAGTAAATGAATCAAGCCAGTTGAGAGAGCCGGAATAGCCGCTAATGTATGTTTTCATTTCATTCGGGACATCCGAGCCTCCAGACAGAGGTGCCATGTTATCAGCAAGCTTTAGCGTTCCATTGTAGACTCTTCCCTCATCCACTACAAAGGTTGGTGCTATCCAGTCGCCATCCACCTGTTCCTTGAAATAGATAGTCATTTCGTATGGCCGGTTATCGTTTGTGTCAAACTCTTGGATTCTGTATTTGACGTACATGTCCTGCCGGACGCCTTCTCCAGGATACCAAAGATCGTCTTGCTGTGCATTTGCGCTCTGGACATTCAAAGAGGTTGCCAGAACTGCAAGAAGCAGTAGCGAAGCTACCGACGACGCAAAGGCGAAAGATCTAAAACCCATTATGAAAAATAGAGAATAAAGCAACTGATAAATGTTTATTCTTGGCAGATAAACAAACAAATAAGTAGAGAGCCGTACAGAGAATTTCTGTAGCGAAATGTGCAACTGCCCCAAGGTAACTTTCTACGAAGTGGATTTCAAGCTGGTCGGGATGAAGGTCGTGGCGAACCACAAGAACTGCGGCGACTTTCTTAACGACGACCAGTTCTCCGCCTTTGAGAAAGAATTGACAAAGTACTGGGGCTTTGAAAACAAGGAAAAGTAATTGTGCCTTTATATGCAAAGTAACCGTGCTGTTTAAATTCATAAAGCAGGTAGGCTCGCTCGCCACGCGCCAACTTTATTAATGCCGGTACAAATTGCGTTCTAGGTGATTTCGGATGACCAAAATGTTAAGTGTAAACATCGACACATCAGGCATAGATGCGAATGAAGCCAAAGAATGGGTTAACGAGCTTGCAAACGTGTATGCAGATATGCAGATTTCTGACGTAAACGTTTCAGGCAACAAGATCTCATTCAAGGCCGGCTTTTCCGGAATGGAAGACACCGAGCCGGATGACATCAAGATGAGGATGGAAGAATATCTGACGATGAACGAGTCGTTCAAAGCCAACAGCATCAACGTCCGCTAGAGGCTTTTTTGGCCTTTTCTTCCTCTTCTTTTAACTCATACAAACGTTGTTTACCGATCATGATCAATTATTACCAAGATTAAAATAGAAAATTCGCATTTGGCCATTGAATCGTATGACTTGTAAAGGTATATGCATCCGTCACAAGGCTCAAAAGCCAGTTGGCTCAGGCCGGTACGCTAGTGGACAGAAACGCTGTCAGATATGCGAGATATTCATAAAGTGGGACGGACTTTGGTGCCCTTGCTGCGGCTATCGTTTGAGGACAAAGCCGCGCAACTTGAAGTACAAGGCGAAGCTGAGAGCACGGACCAGCAGCAGATTTAAAGCTCCTCAGCAGGCGCCAGTTCTGACGGTTCGCCACAAGTAATAATAATAATAATAGTCAGCGACCAAGGCCAACATTGGCAGTCCTGAAGAGCTGCCTTTGCAGCTTTTGCAGGTGCTGCAGATCGCTTGTCAGGTCCATTGAGAGCTGGACAAGCTTGGCATAACGATTGTGGAAAGCGCTGCTTCTTGCAGCGAGGTTTTTGGCAGCAACTCTGCCGGCATAATAATAGCAGTCTGCAAGCATCTGCCGGTCCATCAGGTGCCTTATCTTTGACATGACTAGCTCTGCGTCGTATTCTTTTGACTTTAATTCCCTGATGGCACCAATCGACCGCGATATTGCCGGCCGGGTGGCCCTCTCTACCCCGATGCATTCAAGCGCGGCCTGGATCCCGTCTGCGAGCGCACTGGCGTCTACCCTCCTTACCTGCTCCAGCTCGTGAAGGGGCATGGGCCTGCTGCCTGACAGGGCCAGTGCCCCGCGTATGAACTTATATGCTGCAATTTTGAGCCACATTGCCGCCACTGCCGGCTGCTTTGCTCCAGCAGCCGCCGTCTTGCGCTGGCAAAAGAGCGAGCTTACCAGCGATTTCCTGCCGGCAGCAAGCAGCGCCCTGCGGTATTTTTCAGGTGAAACGTCATTTGCGGCAGCCGACAGCGCAAACCTGTTGCTGTCCCGGATGACCGCGATGCCACCGAGATCGATCATGTGATCCTTTATCGGGCCCGCCATGTAGATTAGCTCGACTGTGTGGCCAGCCACCTGAAGGACTTGGTTGCTGCCATAATGACGATGATGATGATGGTGGTGGTGGTCGTGGTTTTCCGGCGCAAACACCGCCAGGTCGTATTCGCAGCAGTCAAGCGACATGCCCTCTGATGATACGCGGCAGCCGATCGCAGCAACTGGATAGGAAATGCTACTGGCATATTTTCTGACAACTGCGGGTATCGAAGCGGAAGACAACAACATGCCGGCATTGGCATCGGGGGGAATTTAACCTGTTATTTGAAAAACGCAGATCAACTCATATATGAACAGCGGGGTATATGTTAATGCGATATGAAGAGCACTAAGACCAAGGCAGTTTCTACCGGCAGGTACGAGATTGGTTCGGAGCTTGTGAGAAAGATCAAGTCCGGCGAATTCAAGATCGCTGTTTATGGTCTTGGTCATGTGGGGTCACCGCTTGCTTCAGTATGGCTCCGGGCAGGGGCGCACGTAATAGGCGTCGACAAGTCTCCCCGGGTATTAGAGAATGCAAGGAAAGGAAGGACCCACGTGCCAGAGCCGGGAGTCAATGAAGCTTTTACAAAAGGCGTAAAGGAAAAGCGGTTTTACCTGTACGACGATCCTGTCAAGGCAGCTCAGGACTCGTACCTCAAGATGATCTGTGTGCCTGTGCTTTTAACTGATTCCTTTGCTGCGGACCTTGGCACAATCAGGCAGGTGGCTTCATCCATTGGGCGCGGGATGAAGAAAGGTGACGTTGTCTCTCTCAATCCTACCGTGCCACCTGGCACGTCTGAAGATGTCATCCTGCCCATCCTAGAAAAGGAAAGTGGCCTCAAGGTCGAGAAAGACTTTTACATGCTATACAACCCAGAGCGCATCTTTGAGGGCAGAGCCATCTTGGACATTGAGGAGAGCTACCCTGCAGTTATTGCCGGCGCCGGCCCAAAGAGTCTGGAAATCGGAGAAAAGCTGTATTCTCTAGTGTTCAAGAAAGGCGTAATCAAAATGAGCGCCATGAGGATTGCTGAGACTGAAAAGCTTCTGGAAGGTGTTTACCGCGACGTCAACATTGCACTTGCAAATGAAATGGCCAAGTTCTGCGAGAGCGTTGGTGTCGACTTTTGGGAGGCAAGGCAGGCGGCAAACTCACAACCCTTCTGCCACATACACAAGCCGGGCGCCGGCGTGGGAGGCGCGTGCATACCCGTGTATCCACAGTTTTTCCTATACACGGCAGACATCAAGAAAGTAGAATGCAACATTGCAAGGCTTGGAAGAAATGTCAACGACTCGATGCCGGCGTACTGTGTCGATCAGGCGGTCAGATTGCTCGACGGCACAGACATCTCACAGTCCATCGTTGCCCTGCTCGGCCTTGCCTTCAGGGGAGGAGTTTCTGACACGCGCCTGTCGCCCACGTATAGGGTTATAGAGGAGCTGAAGAAGCGCAAGGTGAAGGAGATCCGCGTTCATGACCCGCGCGTAAAAAGCGACCTGAACCTGCCGCAGGACGTGGCGCTGACATCCAGCCTACTGCAGGCAGTCAAGGGCGCCGACCTGGTGATTCTGGTTTCAGACCACCCGGAGTATCGCAGCCTGACGCATGAAAGCGTTGGCGGCGCGCCGGTGTACGACGGCAGAGGCATTCTTGACAGGTCCAAGTTCGACAGCGGCAAGTTCGCCTCGATTGGAAGGTAGGTAGGTAGCAGTGATATACAAGTTAGGTTTAATACCGTCTGAAAAAAGATTTCACATGCTTGGCACGCCGAAGCAACTTGAATCTCTTGCTCACAGTCTCGTGGAAAAATGGTTCTGTAGTGCTTATCGACCAGACAAAGCTTCCAAACAAGCTGGTCCACGTCAGATGCAAGGATTACAGGGAGGTCGCCAACGCAATCAAAAAGCTTGTAGTGAGGGGAGCGCCGGCGATAGGCGTCACTGCAGCTTTTGGGCTTGCACTTGCCGCGCAGGCGAGCAGAGCCAAGGCGCTGCCGGAATTGATGACCGACCTTGACACTGCATTCAAGACCCTCAGGGCGACACGGCCGACGGCGGTCAACCTATTCTGGGCGCTCGAGCGCGTCATGGAAAAAGCCAAGCGCGCCAAGACCGTCGAGGACGCAAAGAAAGCAGTCCTTGATGAGGCCCTAAAAATGTCTGAAGAAGACGTTGAAGCCAACAGGCATATGGGAGCCAACGGCGCAAAGATGTTCAGAGACGGCGATGTGGTTCTCACACATTGCAACGCCGGCTCGCTTGCAACGGTGGCATACGGCACCGCGCTTGGAGTGATAAGGGCGGCAAGGGAGTCGGGCAAGCGCCTGAGCGTCATCGCCACGGAGACGCGGCCGGTGATGCAGGGCTCAAGGCTCACGGCATTTGAGCTCCAACATGACGGCATTGACGTCAGCCTGATACCAGATACTGCGGTTGGCCACATGATGGCAAAGAGCGCTATCAAGCGGGTGATAGTGGGCGCAGACAGGGTGCTCCGTTCGGGCCACGTTTTCAACAAGATAGGGACATATCAGGTGGCGATTCTGGCAAGGAGGCATAGAGTGCCGTTCTACGTTGCCGCCCCGCTGTCGACTTTTGATTTTGAAAGCAGCCCCGGAGAGGTGATGATTGAAGAGAGGTCGGTGGACGAAGTTGTCAAGGTAGGCAAAAAGAGGATCGCGCCCAAGGGGGTGCGCATCTTTAACCCTGCTTTTGACATGACGCCGCCGGAGCTCATAACAGGCATTATCACTGAAAAAGGCGTGCTTAAGCCGCCGTTTGAGAAGAACCTCAAGGCGCTCCTAGGATAGATAAAGTATTTATCGTGTTTTGCACACTTGTTTTATAACGCATATGTCAGCCGGACAGCAGAAGGCAGTTACAGAGGATCAGGTTTACGCCGCACTCCGAAAGTGCATGGACCCCGAGATCCCGGTCAACGTTGTCGATTTGGGTTTGATTTACGGTGTAAAGGTTGCCAGTGGCAAGGACGTGGACATCAAGATGACCATGACCACGCGGGGCTGCCCACTTCATGATACACTGGTAAGTGATGTCAAGCGCTATGTTGGCAAGATAGGTGGGATCGGCAATATCAATGTCGAGATAGTCTGGGATCCGCCCTGGAGCATCGAAAAGATGGACCCGTCGGTGCGGGAGAAGCTCGGGTTTGGCAAGCCCAAGCTGCGCTTTCAGATCGACTATGAAAAGAGCAGGCCGATGAAGGTCGGCAGGTTTTCCAAGCAGGAGGACGGCTCGATGATACTTGCAAATGACAAGGACCAAGGCTTTATGGTCAACGAAGCGATAATAGAGTTCTGGAAGAGCTGCGACGGCACCAAGACAATCAACCAGCTCACCGACCAGTTTTCAGCCAAGCTTGGAATGCCAAGGCAGCAGGTAGAGCAGGAAGTGGTCCAGCTGGTGCAACAGCTGCTTGAAGCAGAGCTGCTCAAGGCATAACATGCACGATGTCGCGGCCAGGATCGCTTTATTCCCCAGAGTCGTCGTGGAGCTTGGGATGGGCGACGGCAGGCTTTTAGAGAGCCTTGCCAAGCGCGATGACAATACGCTTCACATCGGCATCGAGCTGGATGCCGGGCAGTGCGACAGAGCGCGCTCTAGGATTGTGCAGGACAATGTCCTGATCCTGAATGGCTCCTTTGTCGACATGCTGCCGGCTTTTCCAAACTCTTCCGTCGACCGGTTTTTAGCAGTGCTTCCAGACCCAGCGTACATTGACGAGAAAAAGGCGCGGGAATGGGAGCCATTCTACAGGACGGTTTATTCCAAGATGAAAAAGGGTGGTACGCTCCAGATTGTCACCGAGATAACCGATGAGCTGCTGCAACCGGTGGGCGATGGCGAGTATTTGCGATGGGCAGAATGGCTCAAGGCTACATTTACTGCTGCAGGGTTTGCTCTGGTACACCAGCGCGAAGGAGCGCCTGTCGAATACTCGACGCGCTGCCTGGACCAGTTCAGGGGCGACCCCGAGCGCATACGCATGACGACCATCGACCTGGCAAAGAAGTGAAACTCCGGTTACTATGAACTCTTAATCGGACTATAAACTTGATGTACAGTTCAAGCGCGCTACATTGAAAAATGCATGCAATATCGGTTTTTGCCACCACCCTGATGATGATGATATTGTGGTTGTTTGCTGCTGCTTTTGCCGTCTTGCCAGCCTTTGCCCAGACAACTTCGGTTGAGGCCCGCGGCCCGAGGTTGCCTACAGCAACAGCATGCACTACGTGACTCTCATGTACTATATCGGCTCAAATGACACGGCGCGCGTGCAGGAGATTTTTTTGGACGCGCTACAAGCGAGCAACGTCAGCAGCGCAGTGTTTTTCCTGCAGCCGGGATTCGCAGAGGCCAACCATGCCCTTGCCAGCGCAATGCAGCAGCGCGGCTAGCTACAGTGTCCTCCCGTGGATTGATGCTAGCCGGTACGACAGCAACTATGCGCCCACGTCTTTTGGCGACATATATTGCTGTCTGACAGGTCCACGCTGACCAAGGTCAACAAGACAGCCGACGTTATTGCATTCTACAACCTGGCGCTTCATTCAAGCAACCCGAGCATAATCGCATTTACCCCAAGCGAGCCTCCGCAGTTCAGCTATTCGTCTGCGATACTAGAAGAGATACTTAAAGACGGTGGCCGGACGCTGGTCTTTACGGCGCAAGTCTGCAGCGGGGCGCCGCAAGTTGTCAGCATGGCCATCAGCAACAACAACAATAATAATAATGCGACAGCTGCCACCACGCCGGTTGGCGATGACACCACTTCGAGTATTGCAATAAGTGGAGGAACGTGGAACATGCGGAGCCTGCAGACAAGGTATCGGCAGGAGATTCGCTCCATCCAGACAGGCCTTGGCACCAGCTACCTTGTGGACACCATCATCATCGAGGAGGCAGGCCAGCAACAATAATAATAACGGAACTGGCACCAGCCGGTGCATTTAGGCATTTGACCCGGCACTGCTAGCGATAGAATAGGCATTGGAAGCGGCTGCCCGTAGGCATTTCCACAATCTATGCATGATGGTATACATGAGATTGGTAATATAATCTGCCATTTGGCTTTGCAGAGAATGCCACCAATAATGCCGAATCATGTTAATGCAATGCCGGAGTATGGCCACCTTGACATCAGAAACTCCACCGTAAGCTACATGGGATTTCCACTAGGGGCTTTAGCGAGGTGGGGAGTACAAGGGCCGCAATAATGTTCCACGACAGCAGCAACTTTGCGATCGCAAATTCCACAATAGCGTTCAACTTTGACGAGATTTACGCAAGGAATATAGCAGTAACTTCCAGATCACAGTCAATGAGGTCTATGCCAACACCCGCTCCGGGATAGACATTGGCACCGGCTCGGGCAACTTTGTCATCAGTGCAACAACCATGTGCACAACACAACGGCTACGGAGGTGTGATGTGCTCTGAATGCACCAACGTGTACGCATCATTGGCAATACTGTCGAGCACAACAAGGAAACAGGCATCAAGCTGTATATGCAAGCCTCAACTCTTCCGCCGTCCAGTCCAACACCATAACTGAAAGCGAGGAAGGAATAATAATGCTGACAGGATATTCGAACAACGACCTCTGCTGGCGAGAAAAACACCTTCACGAATACTGAATCGGAATACAGACGGATCTGACCAGCCAGCCACCAGTCAAATGTGCTCCAAGACAACAACCTGACTGCGGCAGCAAGCCAGGCCGCACCGCCAGGTTAGTTGTGCCGCCGCAGCTTCTGGTGGCTGTCCATGCATTCCCTTGAGCAGAACTCGGCGCTGCAGCCGTCCGCGGTGCACGGCACTGGCTCGACATGGTTGAATTTCTTGTTGCAATATGTGCACAGCGATTCAAGCTCAGGAAAGTCGCGGTTGAGGAAAGCCTCGCACGACCGCTTTTCCCGGAACCAAAGCACTTCAAGGTTCATTTTCTCGGCGTGAGTGAGCACGGTGTCATAGGCTTCGTAAAAGCCTGGTGCGTAAAACTGCCGGATAAAGATAGAGCCACTAGGATGCTTTTTTGAATTGGGGTTGCGATAGGCAACGAGCCACTTTTCGGCAGGAACCTCATCGTCGCCAGACGCTACCCTCTTTCTGCCGTCCTGTGCACGATTCAAGTGCTGTTTCCTGCCTGTTGCAATTTATCGCTTGTGACACTATTATACAATTGTATCATAAGTTTGTCGAAAACGCGGGCGGCGTTTGATGCCTTGTTCGGCTGTCGACTCGCGGGCACTTTCGTCGATTGGTTGACGGGGAGTGAAGATACACGCTAAAAAACAATCAACGCCGGATTCACACTGGTAACCCTTGTGCGGATTTTGGTACTCCTACCCGTTAAGTTCGGGTGATGAGCTGTTAATTTAGAGTGACGGAAACAAATATTCACTGCAACTGGATTATAAGTATAGATTAGAGATCACAAAAGAGCTTAGAGAGGCTGCTAGTCTGGTTAATGTGGAGAATTATTTGAGGCTAGCTTACCACAAACCATTTTCTTTCACAGCATTTAATTAAAATAATGATGTTTTCATCAACTAAGACATGAATGGGAGAAGTAGCCGTGTCTCCTCAACAACAACAACAACAACAAAACAAAAAGCTCATTCAGGAAGGATTTGATCATTGGGCAAGTAATCAAGATAGTTTCTTTGATTTGCTCTCCGATGACATTGAATGGACGATCACCGGGACTTCCCCTTTTTCCAAGACCTACACTGGTCGCAAGCAATTTCTCGATGAAGTGATAGCCCCGCTATCTGCCTGTCTTTCAAAACAAATAACTCCAAAGGTTCGTGCGCTATACGCAGATGGTGACACTGTCATTGCACTTTGAATGGCACAGCGGTTGCAAAAGATCGCAAGCCTTACAACAATACCTGCTCGTGGTATATGACATTGAAGAATGATCGTATTGTCAAGGCAATCGGCTTCTTTGAAACCCTTGAACTTGCAGATATTTGGAAAAGAATACCGATTTGATGCGATTCTGGCAACTTGTCGTTTGCTATGGATATACATCTCGTTCAGTGATCAGCAAATGAAGAGTTAAGAGTCCAGAATAGTTGATATTTTTAATCAGCTAATAGCTCTTTGTTTGTACCTGCATTAAATGATACCACAAGTCCCTTATTGACTTGGCTGTATCAGTATCGTCTCTTATGTAGTATGTATTTTCGTCTTTGCTTTTATCTTTATTATTTGGATCTGCTACTCTTCTTGCACCAATGCCAGCTGCATCTATATCTAAAAGATTTTCAATTATCTTGTTTACCATATTCATGGATGCCCGAGTACCCGCATGAATTTCGGCCATTGTTTGCTGTTGTTCTTTAGATAAAAGAAAGTCTATTACCTTGGCTGCTTCGCTACCTGCAAATAGAGAACTCAACGGACTTGCTGGCTGTCTGGCAACATCCATGTATACGACTGGATTAATTCTATCACTCTGTCGTACTTAAAGAAGTCTATTCTGGATTCTCTCAATGTTTATATCAAAAGCCTACGACATCAACACATGGCGCCAAAGCTAATACAAGCCATGCCCGGCATGTCCAAGCCTGTCACTGAAGCTGAAGTTGAAAGATTTCTTGAAAGCAAGCTTAACCTGCAGTTGGCTACACTTGACAACGAGGGTTACCCGAATGTCACTCCCGTCATGTTTTATTACGAGAAGGATTCTGGCAAAATGTATGTTAATGCTGATAAGAGATCAAGGAAAGTTCAGAATATTCGTAGAAATCCTGACAAGGTCTACTATTCCATCGATGATGAAAATCTTTCCTATGAAGGAGTAAAGGGAAGGGCACGAGCGACCATAATTGAAGACGCGCAAAAAAATATCTCCATCTTGGAAAAGATAAACCTAAAGTACCTAGGAACACTTGAACACCCAATGGCAAGGGAGCTGATGGAAAATACTAGAAACGGAACATACGTGACAATTGATATTACGCCAAGATTCTTCTCTGCATGGAATCTTGGAAAGGTACAATAATTAAGAAGGGCATTGATTAATACTAGCCAGCCGGTCTTATCCAGCAGATATATCCTTGCCATTTGCCAGCCAGTTGAACCCTTGTACTCTCTCAGTATGTCGTGAATTTCGCACCACTCCTTCTTGTCAAACTATACTACTACTACTACTACTCATCTGCTGATGTATAGGCATCCTTTTTGATCAAACTAGCGTATGGCGAGCGCGTTCTGCATGAACTTGCGGAGCTCCGACGCCTTGACCCTTTCCTGCTGCATCGTGTCCCTGTGCCGGACGGTCACTGTACCGTCCTGCATCGTGGTCTGGTCTACAGTCACTGCAAAGGGCGCGCCGATCTCTTCAAGCCTCCGGTAGCGCCTGCCTATCGACCCAGATTCGTCGTAAAAGGTGTCAAAGTCCAGCTTCAGGTCAGAATAGATCTCGCGCGCTTTTTGGTCAAGCCCGTCCTTTGTCATCAGCGGCAACACGCCCACCATAACTGGCGCAAGATACGGCTTGAGCCGCAGCACGACCCGGTCATCGTGGTGCTCGTCTTCGTAGTAGCAGTGCTCCAAGATGGTATAGATGCTCCTGTCGATTCCCATCGAAAGCTCAAAGACGTGAGGCAGAACCTTTGTCTGGTCGGCAGGGTCTACCACCTCAAGATTCTGCTTGCTAGTTGCTGAATGCCCTTTTAGGTCATAGTCAGAGCGGTAGTTGCATGCCACAAGCTCAAGCCAGCCGCCGATGCTCGTCTCGACTTCAAAGTCGAATGCGACTGCGGCATAGAACGCCTTTTCTTCGTCAGACAAGCGCCTGAACCGGCTGCGCCTAACATCGATGCCCGTCTTGTCGTAAAATTCTATCAGGAGCGCAAGGTAATAGGCGACAAGCTTGTTTGGCACTAGCCCTTTCCTGATAGCTTCCTCGGCTGTTGCTTCGGTTATAGACGATGATCCGTCGGAGGAAGACAGCCGCAGGACAGTGCCCTTGACTTGGTCGAATTTGGGCATGTCGTCCAGCCTGTTGGGATTGCAGAATACCTCGATCTCGGCCTGGTAGAACTCCCGGAGCCGGAGAAGGCTCTGCCTTGGCGCGATTTCGTTTCTGAAGCTCTTGCCCACCTGCGCCACTCCAAGCGGCAGGCGGCCTCTCATTGTCTTGAACACGCGGGCAAAGTCGACAAATATCGTCTGACAGGTCTCGGGGCGCAGGTATGCTTCTTCTGCCGCCGGCCCGATGCCAACACGGAACATCATGTTAAAGCGGCTGACACCCCCGAACTCGCCCTTGCAATTGGGGCACCTTAGGTTGTGCTTTTTGATGAGCGCGTCTATTTCTTCGTTGGTCATCTTCTCAGGTACATTCTCGCCTGTCTTTTCTGTGATGTAGCGATCGGCGCGGAAAGTAGAACCGCACTTTGTGCACTTGACTATCGGGTCGGTAAAGTTGCCGATGTGGCCCGACGCAACGAACACGCTCTTGCTCATTATCTGGCAGCCGTCTATCTCTATCATGCTGTCGCGCCTCACTAGCTCGCGCCGCCACAGCTCGACGAACTTGTTCTTCATGCTGACGCCTGTCGGCCCGTACTCCCAAAAGCCGGCCGGAGCGTCGGAGTAAATCTCGCAACTTGGAAAGTAGAATCCCCTCTCAAGGGCCAGCTTCATTACCTCTTCATAATTTGCCATCTGCAAGAAGCACACCTCTTAGACAGGCTTTAAATTTGTTGCCCGGATTTTATGTAAAACTGTTTTATCTGGGACGCATAACAATTTATTTCGGTCAAAGTCCCCCCTAGGTGTCCATTTGAAGGTATCAGACAGAACGCACGGCGTGGAATATGCCATCCGCGACATTACCACCTACGCGCGTAAGTACAAGGCAACGGGCAAGGAGATAATCTACCTCAACATAGGCGATCCTGTCAAGTTTGACTTCAAGACGCCTGACCACATCAAGAAGGCGATGGTGGATGCAGTCATGCGCGACGAGAACTATTACGCCGACTCGGAAGGCTTGCCGGAATTGTGTGAAGCTATAGTGGAAAAAGAGTCTGAGAAGGGACTCGATGTCACCGAGGACGATGTCATTGTGACAAACGGGGTTTCAGAAGGTCTTGACATGGTGATGGCATCCATTGTCGACCCCAACACCGAGGTGCTGATGCCCGGGCCGTACTATCCTCCTTATGCTTCATATGCCAAGTTTTACGGAGGCAAGCCAGTAGAGTTCAAGTTGCACGAGGACGGCCGGCCTGACCTTGAAGACCTCCGGGAAAAGATAACGCCGCGGTCGCGCGCCCTTTGCATAATAAGCCCTAACAATCCAACAGGAGAGGTTTTCGACAGAAAGAGCCTCCAGCAGTTGATAGACATTGCCACCGAGCACGACCTCTACGTCATCTGCGATGAGATATACGACAAGATAGTCTTTGATTCGCAGTTCACCGGCATCGGCAAGGTCGCCAAGGACGCCCCTGTAATTTTGCTGAACGGATTTTCAAAAGCCTACCTTATGAGCGGCTGGCGCTGCGGTTACATCTGCCTGAACAGCAGGTCTAGAAAGCTGGGTGGCCTCCGCGAAGACATACCCAAGCTGGCAAGGGTGCGTATCGCATCCAACCTGCCCGTGCAGATTGCGGCGGTGCAGGCGCTGAGAGGGCCACAGACCCACATTCCGAAGATGGTTGACAAGCTAAAGTCAAGGCGCGACCATGTCGTCAAGCGCCTGAACACGATGGGAATTCAGTGCAAGGTTCCACGCGGCGCGTTCTACGTTTTCCCCAAGATAAACTTGGGTACACGCTGGCGCGACGACCAACACTTTGTTATCGACCTGTTGAACAACACCGGCGTCCTGACCGTGCACGGGTCGGGCTTTGGCTCAACCTATGGCTCGAGCCACTTTAGGATAGTGTACCTGCCGCCAGAGGAAATGCTGGAAAAGGCAATGGACAAGCTCGAGCACTTTATGAACTGCAAGTAGGCTAGCTTTTTTCGCCTGCTTTCGGCGCGCCTTCATAGGCTATTGCAGAGACTGCTTTTCTTCTGCTCACCGCCAGCGCCAGGGCAACCGACGCCAGCGAGATCAGGGCTGCTGTAAGGAATATCAGGTTGTACGCGTCCTGCGTAGGGAATTGCCCGGCCACTCCCTCTACGGTCCCCTGGTACATCTGTTGGAACACTCCAGCAGACGCCGGACCCACTGACATTCCGACCAGGTTGAGAAGCAGCGTCATTCCGAGGGCAATCCCGGTCACTTGCATCGGCACAGAAAGGAGTATTATATTGAATGCGCCGGTAATTGAAAGCGAAAGCCCAGTTGCGAGTATCGCGAGCCCAACCGAAACCATGCTTTCGGTCGAATGGAACATGAGCAGTGTAAAGAATCCGATCGTGCTGATTACAGTACCAATTAGTGTCAGCTTGGTGTTTTTGATTTTATTCAGGATAAAACCTGACATAATTGTCCCGATCAGCAACACAACCATGAAGGGCAACTGAACGCCCGCGACGGCAACGGCGTCGCCTCCGAATCCTAGCGGCTGAGGGCTCCTTACCATGACAGGGATCGTCAGATATACCATGAAAATGGACATGAAGACCAGCATGAGAATGATGGTCGGAGGAAGGAAACTTTTGCTGGTCATTAACTTGAAATCAAGCAAAGGTGAATGGACTCTCTTTTCAATGAGGATAAATGTTGCAAGCGATACTCCCGATGCGGCAAAGAGGCCGGCGACCTGATACCCTGCGCTGGCGCTGTTGCTTTCCAGGAAGGAGATGCCGGCCAGAAATGAAATTATTGTAGCCGCAAGGGCCAACGTTCCCTTTATGTCAATTGTCTGGTCATTCGACGGATTGCCATTGCCTACCTCGATTCCAGCCTCCATTGATGCTGGACTCTGGACGCGCACGAACCTCACTATTATCAGCCAGAGTGCTATTGCGACGGGAAGTATTGCCAAGAATGTCGCCTGCCACCCAAAGTTTTGGATTATGGCTGCGCCGCCCACCAGGCCGACAATGGCCCCGCCAGAAAATGTGGAGCTGAATATCGTCTGGCCTATTGCAAGCTTTTTCTCCGGAAGGACTTCTCTGATGATTCCAAAAGCAATAGGGAACATAGCCATCCCAACGCCTTGAGCCGCTCTTGCTGCGAGCATGAATTCGATGTTGGTGGCAAATCGTCCTGCCAGAATGCCTACTGCGTAAACTGCCATTACTATGAGCAGTATCTTTTTCTTGCCATAGATATCAGACAGCTTACCTGCAATCGGCGTCATGACGGCCGCTGCAATTATGTAAGCTGAAAGTAGCCATGACGAGGTGCTGTATGAGATGTTGAAATCGCGAATGAAATCCGGAATGGCTGGTAGTATCATTGTCTCGTCAAACATAACGATCAGGCCCAAGCAACTCAGAATGATGAGCGTTCTCCATCCTGAATGATTCGCATCTTGTTTTTCTACACTAGCCACTTGATTATCAACAACCTATTTTGAGAGTAGCTCCGAAATTCCACGAACTGATTTTGCAGCAGAGGTATATACTTGGTGTAAGAAATACACAGGCTCTATTGTTATAGGATGCGCTTAATAAATTCAGTAGTATTCATTTGCTAAGTCAGTTAGCAAGAAAGAACAGATATAAAAGAACTAATTATTATCTGGCGTTCCACTGGAAACGCGCGCATGTATACGTGCGCACATGTATATATATACACACATGCATAGTAAATCATTATTAGACGATTCCGACCTAGTTTATACCTGTGATCTCGAAAAAGCAGCCCTGGCGAAGAAGGGATGCTGGCCTTACCGCAAGAATAATCGTCAGCTTTGCAGTCCTTACCATGCTCTATTTAGTATTCCTGACTGTCCTCACGTACGTCGGCTTTGACTATATCTCGATAGTGGTGATTGCCGGGATAATGATTCTGCTCCAGTGGTACTTTTCCGACAAGATAGTTCTGTGGAGCACTGGCGCAAGAGTAGTGAGCAGGGAGCAATTCCCAGA
Organism: uncultured Nitrososphaera sp.; assembly: GCA_946480575.1. The sequence continues at coordinate 47,959 of CAMLKF010000002.1, forward strand.
GCTGCACGACATTGTTGAGCGAATAGTGGCAAGGAACAACCTTCCAAAGCCAAGGATTGCAGTGGTCAACACAAGGATGCCAAACGCGTTTGCGACAGGCAAGAGCCCCAAGGGATCTATTGTCGCCGTGACGACAGGGTTAATGGATGAGCTTGAAACCGAAGAGCTGGAAGGCGTCATCGCCCACGAGCTAGCGCACATCAAGAACCGCGACGTGCTGGTGCTGACGCTTGCAAGCCTCTTTTCCACAGTGGCATGGTTCCTGATGCGTTTTGGCTTTTACGGCGCCTACTATGGCGGCGGAGGGTACGGAGGCGGCCGCAGTAGAGACAGCGCCGGCGGCATGGCGCTTGTAATGCTTGTCGCAATCATTACCTGGTTTGTCAGCTTTTTGATAATCAGGGCGATATCGCGCTACCGTGAGTTCGTGGCAGACAAGGATGGAGCGCTCATGACAGGCAAGCCAAGCAAGCTGGCAAGCGCACTCCTCAAGATAAGCGGGCAGATGAGACGGATGCCGACGCGTGACCTGAGGGAGGTGGAAGGCATGAACCACTTTTTCATAGTGCCGGCGCTCTCTGGCGACACCTTTGTAAGCATATTCTCCACTCACCCACCGATAGACCAGAGGATCAAAAAGCTCATGGAAATGGAGGCTGCAATGAGCTGAACTTTTTTCGCAGGATACGAGACAACTTTGACAGGCGTATAAAAGAGCGCGCGGATGCCGACGTACTATTTGCCCTTTCTTCTACGCATGTCACACTGGAGCTCAAGCTGGGTCTGAAGGTGACTGGCAGGTGCGCGCTCACCTTCAAGACAGTGAGCGGCACGTTCTTTTACGAAATGGAGCAGGATGTCAGGCGCTTCCTTGACAGCTTGAGGCCGGAATTTGACCTTAGATACCGCGCAGTCACTGACTCGTACGGCTACATGTGGGTCATTTTTGAAGGCCAAAGCATAGAGGACCTGCTGGCAGGTCTGACTGCGGCCGGCGACATTGTAGAAGAAAAAGGGTTTTCAGACCAGCTCTTGGCAGCAGTGTTCGAGTTTTACAGTGAGCGACAGGGTGGTGGTGGTGGCGACCACCAGTACATCATTTACAACTACAAACGGAACAACTTTTACCCATTTGTCCCGGTCGGCCGGAATAATAATAAGTCAAGAGACACGGAAAAGGAGATGAAAATAATGGCTGCTGTTGCCGAGGAGATGCCCTTTGAAAAAGACATGGGTCTGTGGTACCCTCTGTGGGACCTGCCGCTCAGAGCTCCGGAATAACGCCTTCTCCATGGAATAGCTTCTTTGCCTCGTCGACTGACAGGTCGGCGCTTGGCAAAATGATGTCAGACTGGATTATTTCGTGGGGGTCGAGAGGCTTGCCGTGCTTGGTTACTACCTGGCTCAGCTCCGTCAGCCTTTTCTTGAACTCAAAGTCGTCCGATCTTTCTCTGCTGACCAGCTCGACTATGGCGTTGTCGATGTCGTTGAGCTTTTTCAGAGTCTTGCTGTCGACCGTATACTGCCCTTGGCCCATAATCCTGACGACCCTTCTTCTCGCCATTGTAACGCTTTTCGCTCTTGCACGCACCGCTGGTGCCTTTTTGCGAGTGCCACTGGCCGTTTTCCGTGTAGATGCCGCCTTTTTCAGGCGCCTTTTACCCTTTACAATGCGCTTTGTCTTGAGCTTGCTGGCAGCCGTCCTGCCCTTGCCGCTCTTTACTTTCGCTTTTCGTTTCATTGCTGCGCTTCTTGCTCCAACTGCTGCTTCTTCTTACGTTCCCTCTCTGACTTTAACTTTGCTAATTCTTCCTCAACAGAGCCTTGTACTGTAATTTTTTCTAGTTCTCGTTCGATTTCATCCTTATTTGAGGTATAATCGGTGAGAGTTCCTGAATTTATCATGTCATCCAGTGCCTCAGACTTGGCCTTCATTTTTTCGGCCTTGTCCTCTGCCCTATTCATGGCCATGCCTACGTCCGCCATCTCTTCTGAGATGCCAGTGACGCTCTCCTTTATCTTGACCTGTGCCTCCGCTGCCGAGTACTGTGCCTTTATGACCTCTTTTTTCGACTTAAATTCCTCCACCTTGATCGCCAGCCTCTTTGACGTTTCCTCCAGCTTTTCCTCTTCCTGCTTCATGTCAGATATCCGCTTGTCAAGGTTCTGGCTCTGGAGCAAGTTGGCGTTCTTGCGCTCAAGCGCCAGCTTTGCCAAGTCTTCTCTGTCGGTGTCAAGAGCTCTGCGCGCCTGCTCGTCGAGGAGGCGAATGTTGGCCCAGAGTTTTGACTTTTGCATCTCTAGCCGCTTTCTTGCCGTGATTACTTCTGCGAGGCTCCTGCGCAGCTCGTTCATCAATTCAAGCTGCTTAGTGTATGAATAATCGAGAGCTTCGCGAGGGTCCTCGTACATGTCAAGGAGCGTATTCACTTTTTGCTTGATGACAGTTGAGATACGGTTCATGAGGCCCAATTTGTACTCACCTGCATATTCTAGCACTTATTATTAAAAGATGACGATTCTACCGGTTGGACCTGCGCCACTCGTGCTCGTCGGGAGGGCCGTAATCTTCTTTCTTCTTGAAGAATCCCCAGTACAGCAGGAATCCTCCGATGGCCAGCATTGCTATGACAAATTTTTCGTTTGTGATCTCGGCGTTGACAAAGTTGTCAAAGAAAAACCCGATCGAGTATTCTATGCTATAGAAGACGAGGTTCCTTATCGCAATGATGGCGGCGCTCACTATGAAGAGGATGCCCATTGCAGACATCCAGTTCTTGCCGCGCCTGCTGCCTGTCTCCTCTTTCCACCTCATCAGATATACCTGTGTACGACAGCGGTATCACTGATAACATTTGCGCTCAGTTCAGATCAGCTTGACGCCAGGGTGCTTCATCTTGTTCCTTTTCGCTGCATTCAGGAGCATCGGGGTCAGCATCTCCGCCTGGTACGTGAGCGCAAGCGGACCGAGGTAGACCGGACGCAGGCCAGAAATTTCAGATGCCAGACCAGACAGCTTTGCGACGGCGTTCTGGTCGTCGCCACAGATAAACGTGTCCGCGTCAAGGCCCTGCCCGACGTTTTTCAACTTGGCCTCTGATATAGTGTGGAACGCAGAAACCACTCTTGACCTTGGCTGCAGTTTGTCCGCAACCATTTCTGCAGCCGGCTTTTTGCCCTGCTCAAGCGGGATGTAGACAAAGCCGGCTTCCATACGGGTCATAGGCACTATCGGCGACACGACGATGCAGTCGCCCCTGACCTGCCCAGCCAGCCTGCCGCAGGTGTCGTCTATAAACTCGTATGGGATTGAAAGTATTAGGACATCGACGTCTCTTGCGAGCGCAAAGTTGTCGTCGCCGCTGATTCTGCCTGAAACACTGCCGCCATATGCTTCCTTGGCAGCTTTTGCATAATTATCCGCGGCCTCTTTTGCCTTTTGAGCGTCCCTTGAGCCAACTATTATGTCGTGCTTTTGGCACCATCTGAGCGCAAAGCCCTCGCCCATACCGCCGGTGCCGCCCACTATGCCTATCCTCATATGGTCGTTCACAAGAGATTCCGATATTAACCTTACATTCTATTGCCCTTTTCTTCTTCTTCTTCTTTTTTTGGACTCCTCCTTTTTCAGTTCCTCTGTTGCTTCTTTATCTGCCACCATTATCCCTGCTTTTTCTTGAAGAACAGGAACAAGACTGCGGCCACCGCGCCCATAGTTACTACTATTATCAGTGTCGCAAAGCCAACCGGTATGCTCCAGATGTTGTTCAGGTCAAGCCCGTTCATGCCGTACACGCTGGAAATGAACGTCAGCGGCAACAATATTGCAGAAAATATCGTCAGCGTCTTGACCGTGTCGCTCATCTGGACCGAAGCATTTACAATATATAGCTCGCGGTTCGAGTTGACCGTGTCTTGGTACGATTCGATGAGCTCGATCAGCTGGTTGATGTCGTCGTACACTATTTTTAAGTACTTGATGTCCTTCCTGTCTTCGTGGACATGGGTCAGGAAATTGATGACATCGCGAATGTGCCGGAAATGCCAGTGCAATATTATAATCTGTCTTGACAAGTGGTCACAAGGTATTCGAGCATCTTTTTTGATGGCCTGTAGATCGACTTGCGCTCATTGTCAGTCACGCTCAGCTCTATCGCAGTGAGCAGCTGCTCGTACCTGTCTACGATGCTTGAAAGAATGTTGTTGTGTAATACAGCGCGTCGATGGACGACTTCAGTATTGGCCGGTTTTTTTCTTCCAAAAACCGGTATAGACTGTCGTCGACATCAGGTCCACCTTGGCAGAGTGGATTGTCACAAGCCAGCCCCTGCCCAGAAAGATGTATATACTTACTACTACCTCTGCGGTAAGCGTGCGGGCGTCGCTGTACTTCATGTCAAGGAACAGCGTGTAAAAGTATATGGGTATCTAGGACCGCACTTGCGCCTTTTTGGACTTTTGTTGGCATATGCATATTCCTCTAGCGCCTTGCTGTCTAGGTGGAACGCCTGCTAGACGCCTCAGAGCTCTGGAGGCGTCGGGTCTACTAGGTCTATCTAGACATTGTAGCCCTGCCGGATGCCGTCCTTGGAGCCTCCCTGCCTAACTTCCCTTTCGTTGTATGAAATAATATATATGCTGCATCCGCTCACTCTGAAGTAGTAAAAGGAGCTACATTGGCTATAAGGCTGACACATGAAAAAATTATTAAGCGATCTTTTGGGTAAGTGCCCACCAGCCATTGCCTCTAGTCATCTTTATGCGTCACGGGCAGTCCGAGAACAACGTCAGCAGGATCCTTGTCGGCAGGCACATCGAGTCCCACCTGACTGACCAAGGCAGGCAGCAGGTGACAGACGCCGCCCGCCAGCTGAAGAACATTCCGGTCGACAAGGTTTACGTTTCGCCAGTGACAAGGGCGTTAGAAACTGCGCAAATAATTTGCGACACACTTGGCATGAGCTACGAAATAGACGAGAGGCTATACGAGATAGAACTGGGCAAGCTTGTAGGAATGAACTATGAAGAAGTGACCACCAACTACGGCGACCTTTTTCTGCGATTCTACACCGAAAGCGACCCAGTGCTCCAGAACTTCGGCGTCGAAACGTTTGCGTCAGTAAAGCAGCGCGTCAAGAGCTTCCTTGACGATATGCTTAAGACGCATGAAGACGGCAACATCCTGACTGTCACGCACCTTGACCCCATCAAGGCGGCCCTAGCATCTTTGCTTGACCTGAAGCCAGAGGCACTTTATCGGTGGCACATCCGCAACGCATCGCTCACTGTCCTAAAGCACGAAAGCAAGGTCTACTCGCTCTCCGGCGTCAACGTCATGTCAATGCATCGGTATCCAAACGAATGACAATAGCAGCAGCAGCCCCGATTTGCAAAACCTTAAATAACATTGGAAAACTGATTTGTAACAGAAGAGGGACAATGATCTCACATTCAGCGATAGTTTTGTTCCTGATTCCCGTTGTGGCAGTGTCTCTCCTTGGCATCGATTCCGCTTTTGCGCAAGAGTCACCCGAAAGGTACATTCTACACAGGGTGGAGATCTGGGCGCTGTTTTACAGGCTCATGGTCGCGGCATTTGTTATAGGCGCAGTCGTTATGGGCGTCATTACCTACGTTGTCTGGCGCTTCCGAGAGTCGCATCCAAAGAACAGAGGAGACATCACCCCTGCCAGAACTGGAGGTGCGCACCACTAAAATGGGCCACGCAACTATCGAATGGGTCTACATCGGCGTAGTGATTGCGGTTCTTGCATACGTTGGTGCAGACTCATGGAACATTGAAAGGCTTATCGATCATGCCCCGGCAGAGGCCAAAGTTGTCAAAGTGACAGGTCAGCAGTGGTTCTGGACCTTTGAGCACGAAGACGGCACGAACGAAGTGGGCGAGCTCCACTTGACCAAGGATGTCCCATACAGGTTTGAAGTGACCTCGAAAGACGTCATACACTCCTTCAATATGCCCGACTTTGTGACCATGATAGATGCCGTGCCGGGCAGGATAAACACAGTATGGCTCGCGCCTGACCAGACAGGCGAGTACCTTATACAGTGCAGGGAATACTGCGGATTCTCCCATTATCAGATGAGGGCCACGCTGGTGGTCGAGGAAGGCAGCGCAGAAGCTGAAGTCACCCCGGCTGCGGCGGAGATGACGCTGTCCAAGGGCGAAACGGCGACGGCAAGCTGAAAACTTTTTCATAACTTTTCTTTTTCAACAACAACCTCATCAGCGTTACTATTTGTGCTAAAAACAAAATACTTTTATTAATATAGTATTCCATGTATGTTCAACATAGAGGGATGGATGCGAATTGGTGCTAGAGGTTAAAAAACCCCGTCCAATGTGGGAAATACTTTTTTCAACCCATCACACGGATATCGGACTCCTGTACATCTATTTGTCGGTGACTGCCTTTATCATAGGCGGCGCGCTGGCAATTGGGATCCGTTCAGAGTTATTCTACCCCGGCAACCAAGGCATAATTGCAGACTCTAACACTTTCCACAGGATATTTACGGTGCACGGCACCAATATGCTGTTCCTATGGCTTATCCCATTTGCATCCGGCATCGGCAACTACCTGATACCCATCATGGTCAGGTACAAAGACATGGCATGGCCTAAGCTCAACGCAGTCGCGTTCTGGATGATTCCAGTGGGCATGGCACTTGTCTGGCTTGGCTTTTCAGACACGACTTGGAACGCTTATCCCCCATACTCTATCATCAGGGCGCCCGGCCCTGCAGCAGAGATGTGGATTTTCGGCCTCAAGATTCTGGGCATTTCATCAGTTCTTGGCGCAATCAACTTTGTAGTCACGATCCTCAGGATGAAGCATCCAGACCTCCCGCTCATGAAGGTTCCGCTGTTTGTCTGGGCGACGCTTGTGACTTCGCTCATGATAATCGTGGCAATGCCGACATTTGCCGCGGCGCTGATAATGCTTTACACAGACAGGCTTGGAGTATCCGGCTTTTTCAACCCTGCAATGGGAGGAGATCCTATAGCATACCAGCATCTGTTCTGGTTCACATTCCATCCAGTGGTGTACATATTCCTGATACTTGCGGTAGGCACGGCATACGAGATTATACCCAAGTTCTCTAGAAAGCCGATATTTAGCTACTCTTCTGGAGTTACGGCGTTCGTATTGCTTGCCATAGTGGGATTTGCTTCATGGGCGCACCACATGTTTGCGACAGGCATGAGCTTTACAGAAAAGACGGTTTTTATGGTAGGAACCCTAGCAGCGGTTCCGGCGTCCGCCATGCACATCTTTAACTGGGTGGCAACAATGTGGGGCGGAAGGATCAAGTTTGCCGCTCCAATGAGCTTTACAGTAGGAGGCATAATCCTGTTCTTCTACGCAGGAGCAGGAGGCATCGTCAACACTGCCATGCCGCTGGACTTTCTCACGCACGACAGCTACTGGGTCGTAGGCCACTTCCACCTGTTCGTCATGGGCATGGTTACCTTTGGCTTCATCGGCTTCCTGTACTACCTCTTTCCGTTCATAACAGGAAGGATGTACAGCGAAAGAGCTGCGTTAGTTCAGTTCTGGCTCATGTTCGTGGGCGTGTCGCTAATATTCCTGACCCAGCACATACTCGGCCTCTACGGCCAGCCAAGGCGTGTGTTCGACTATGTACCTGTGGAGCCCCTCATAATACTGAATCAGATATCGACGGTAGGCGCATGGATAACCGCGGCGGGAGCTGGCATATTCATATGGAACATGATAGCAAGCGCCATAAGGGGCAAGCCAGCGAATATGGAAGACCCGTTCAAGGTAGGCGAACAGTACTACGACTATACAAGGCGCGAGCCTCACCACTAGAAGAGGAGGCAGTACGAAAAGATGAGCCACGACGAACACGGGCACACAAAAGAGCCGATAATCATGACTTCTGGAAGGCGTATGGGCAAGGGACTTGCCATAGTGGTGGTCACACTTGCAATTGGGGCAGCTATATTGATACCGTTCTTTGATGCCATGTTTGCCAACCCGCCGCCGGTGACTCAGATTCAGCAGCCAACGCCGCCAACCGATGGGGGGCAGACGCCGCCGCCCGCTGAAGCTGGCACGACGACTATTGCAATACTACAAGGCGCAGCCACGCAGGGAGCTCCAGATTACGATCCGGATGCAGCTGAAGTCCCGCTTGACAACAAAATAGTCTGGGACAACCAAGACACAGTACCGCACACTGCAACATCAGGCAAAGGACCCGACGACCCCGAATCGGCCGCGCTGTTTGATACCGGCATCGTTAACGGTGGCGAAAGTTCCGATCCTGTTGAATTAACTGACGTGAGCGAAGGCGACACTATAGACTACTACTGCACCGTCCACCCGTATATGACGAGCGCGCTCACAATTACCGCTGCGGCTGAAGAGGGTGGCGCCGCTCCAGGAGGAAATGCTACTACTACCGGAGGAGGAGGAGGACCACCTGCCGCTGGTGGAGGACCGACCCTCAACATACTTGAAGGCGCGTCAGTACAGGGCAGTCCAGACTATGACCCCGACCCTCTCACTTTAACCAAGGGCGACGCAGTCAACGTGGTAAACCAGGACACTGTTCCCCACACAGTTACAAGCGGCACAGGACCCACTGATCCAGAGTCAGCCAGCACGTTTGATAGCGGCATAATGGACCCAGGAGCAACGTTCAGCCTTAAAACTTCCAACATCAATGCCGGCCAATACGACTATTACTGCTTGGTACACCCATACATGACAGGCAAGCTCCAAGTAGAGTAGTAGTAGCAAAAAAATGCTGCTAAAAGCCCTCTCTTTTTCCACTCTTGCCGTCCTTTTTACACTCATCTTTATGGGTGGGTACGTAAGCGCATCTGGTCAGGGCCTCACGTGCCCCGACTGGCCGCTCTGCCCGCAGGGTCTTCTGCCGCATGAAAACTTTATCATAGAATACATCCACAGGTCCGTCGCGGCAACAACCAGCCTGCTCGTCCTCGCCATGACGGCCTTTACGCTCAGATCCAGGCAGGCTCCAAAGAGCATGAAGATAGCCGCCATTATCGCTAGTGCTGCAGTCATTGGCCAGATAACGCTTGGCGCACTTGTAATAGTGGAGCGGCTCCATGCTATTCTGGTGACCGTCCACCTTGGTCTTGGGATCGTGCTCTTTTCGATGGTCCTGATGACTACGATGTACGCCTTCCGGCTTGAAGGCAAGAAGAAGGCGCTGCCCACCAAGGCACAGTAATATACGGGCGGAGCGCGAATTATTCTCATGAACGCCCTGATCCTGATGGCGGCTCTGCTGCTTTTGATGGCTGCTGCAGTACCTGCGGCGTATGCGCATTTTGACCACTTTGCGCATTATAACGCCAGAGGAGACGGAGTCGGTCCCTACTATGTCTACATGCAGCTTGAGCCGGACTATGCGGCGCCGGGGCAGCCAATCGCTATCATGTTCAGCGTGCAGGACAGAGACGGGCGTGATACTTATGATATCGAGACGATGGCAGAGGTCTACGCGTCCACCGGCGAGCGGCTGCAGGCCTGGCCGTGGACAAAGCAGGATATAGGCGACTTTGAAGTCTTTTACACCTTTCCACAATCCGGCAGCTACCAGGTGGTGCTCAGCATCGCAGACGGGCCGGTGAACACTAACGCGATCGATCCGTCAAGGGGCACGCTTAGCAGCGTTGCCAGCTGCAACTGCGAACGGCTCATTTTCAATGCTGCAGTGTCGGAAGGCTTTGGCACGATCTACGTCTCGACCATCGCAAGTGCGGTCTTTGTGCCCCTGGGTATTTTCGGATTGGTACTGGGCCTAACCTACTGGAGCAGGAAAAAGAGCGGCCAGTTCGTCGCCGCGCCGGGAGACACTGTGCGATACATCGTGACCTTTGCCGCCATAGCTGGCGGCCTCGTGCACTTTGCAGTTTACTCTGGCCATGCCTCGCTCCGCATCGAGTACAGTATATTCCTGATTGTTGCTGGAGGCATGCAGGTGACGTACGGCATACTCTATACGATGCTCACACTCGTGGCCTCCACGACAGGCAGGACCAGGCCGTATGACCACTATCGCAAGACAGTGGCAGTGAACCTGTTCGGACTGGTAGGCACGGCAGTCTTGCTGGGGCTGTACGCCTATGCGGTAATATTTCCGCCGCCTCTTTCGCCAAACAATAGGCCGGAAGACGTAGACGTGGCAGGAATTCTTGCCAAGGCAGTCGAGGGGTTCGTAGTCATTGGCATCGTCTACCTTATGCGGCTTGAAAAGCACAGGCTGGCAAGCCAGTTGAAAGAACAGGTATAGCAATTATTATTATTATTATTATTATTATTATTATTATTATTATTATTATTATTATTATTGAGGCGACCCAGTAAAACATAAAACACCTAGAGGGCGACTCATATACATCATGGCTTGGAAAGTAATGATGCCAAAAAAGATAATGTTCGGCGAAAACGCGGCTAAAGAATTCCCGTATCCGAAGAATGCTCTTGTTATTACCACAACCACTCCAGACATTTACAACAAGTGGTTGGATTACATAGGGATCAAGAACTACGAGCTGTACGACAAGGTGACGCCAGACCCGGCCATCGAGACCGTCGAAGCGATAAAGAAGCAGTACGAGAGCGAGAACATCTCGTGCTACATTGGCCTTGGCGGCGGAAGCTCGATGGATGTCTGCAAGTACCTTGGCAAGATGACAGGAATTCCCAAGATCCTGATCCCGACGACTTTTGGCACTGGCGCCGAGATGACCACCTATGCAGTCATTAGCTTTGACCACAAGAAAAAGCTCCTGCAGGATGAGGCTTTCCTGGCCGACGCCGCCATAGTCGACCCGTACTTTTTGCCCGGCACTCCATTCAACATCCTAAGGAACTCGGCGTGCGACGCGGCTGCTCAGGCATCGGAGGGCTATGACAGCAAGCTTGGCAACCCCTTTACAAAGTTCTTTTGCAAGGAGGCATTTGACATACTATACGACGCCATTATGAACGACAAGCACCACCTGCTGCCATACGGCGCCATGCTCTCGGGCATTGGCTTTGGCAACTCGTCAACCACCCTCGGGCACGCGCTGTCCTACGCTTTTTCCAACGAAGGCGTGCCACACGGCTACGCGCTATCGTCCTGCACCACTGTTGCGCACAAGTTCAACAAATCTATCTACTACAAGCGCTTCAAAGAAATCGCACAGAAATTCAAGTTCGAGCCGCTGAAGCTAAAGCAGCCGCTCGACCAGGCAGCAGACGTCATCATGCCTGACCGTGGACACCTTGACAACAACCCGATACCTGTCACCAAGCAGGACATCATCAAGTGTCTCGACGAGATAGTGAACACCAATCCGCTGGCGGCGTAAGCCGGTCAGCCAGCTCCCTTCCTTTTTACCTTTTCAAAACCTTTAAATTCAGTTCTCCGGCTTTCTTCCCCGATGACCGTTATTCACAAGAGCATAGAAATTAATGCTCCGGTAAGTGAAGTGTTCACTTATTTTGCAAGGCCGGAGCACATGGCAGACCAGTTCCCTGAGAATATGGGCCTGAGCGTCATCCCGATAGAGGTCAAGAACGGCTTTGGGGTTGGCACGGTCTTTAGGATAAGCGGCGATTTTGATGGCAAAAAGCTGGAATGGGACTGCGAAACCATCGACTATGTTCCGATGCGCAAGATAGTTGCCAAGATGATTGAAGGCCCGTTCAAGTCATGGCAGATAACAGTCGAGTTCGAGGATCTGGGCGAGAAGAAGAGCAAGACTGGCATGACAGTCGAGTACGATATGCCCATGGGCCCACTTGGCAGCTTTATGGACAAGGTCAAGCTCAAAAAGATAGCCGAGCGCGGAATGGAAAACGGTCTCTACCGCGTTAAGGCGCTGCTTGAAGGCACCGGCTCGATACCTGTCTACATCACGCTGGACGCCTACAGGCACATCTTGAAGGAAAAGGAGCGCCTGAACTGCTCGGTCTCTGACGCAATCGTCACGATAATCCAGCAGCACCAGCAGCAGACGACTGCAAAGGCTTCATCATAAGCAACCCCCTTTTTCATCTCACTTTTCTGTGTGTGTTTTTTTTAAACGTATATGCATGCATGTATGTGTGCGCGCGCGTTTCCAGTGGAACATCAAAAAAATAATAATTATTATTATAGTTCTTTTATAGCAGCTGTGGCAGCTTTTGTTCAAAAGAATTAATTGATTTGATTGTTTGTGGAAACGAAAGAAGAAGAAGAAGAAGAAGCCGCATATAATTCCTAATTCTTGGACAAAAAGTCTCTTCTCTAGTTTGATTTAAATACCGCTTGATCCAGCAAAATTTCTGCGGGTTCGTAGCTCAGCCAGGTAGAGCGTCTGGCTCTTAACCAGTCAGAGAGAAGTTATATTCTGGGTTAAAATGTCGAGGGTCCGAATCCCTCCGAACCCGCTAATTACACGGGTTCTTATACCACAGTGAGGAAAGAAATAGAAGATACAGAAATCGCCATGTACCAAAGTGTTGATAGAGTAATAATAGATACCATCAATATCGTTTCCCGAACAACGATAATAACAACAACTGCGATGCAAATGTTATGTCTGCTCAAGCCGAGGGTCTCTGAAGAACAGGAAGGAGGTTTGAGAAACTAACCATGCCTATTAGATTAGATACAGTCCTTAACAAGGTCGAACAACTGTCTAACAGGGTCAACTCTGACCTTCTCAAGAACTTTTGTAAACTCTCCCTTCACACTTTGTATTTCGTCAAATCTCGATGCGTGTTTCTGTCCATCTAGCATACAATCTTCCAACGTACTCACTATGCGGCTTTTCCTGATTTTTTTGCCCCTGAGCTAGCTTCTTCAATTCACTATCCAATCCTGGAGCAAACTCTTGTGGGTTTTCAGGGAAGAGCGGAACATCTGCACCTTCTGGAAATCCCTCAATTACTTCTAGTGTGCCACCGTCGTCAAACGGTGAGTCCCCTTTGAATATCTTGCCAATTTCACTAGTTTCACCTTTATTCGTAAAAGTCCACATCTGGTTATGCAAGTTCTTTCTTTCTAAGTCTCTAACCTCCCGCATCCCTGATGTGTCGATTTTAGGAACTGGCAATGCTTTGCCCCAGTTGACACCTAGGGTCTCAAGTGCTTTTGCAAATACCTTTTCATGCACCAAATCTCTCACTATTAAGTAGGATACAGTAGATCTGAATGCTTTATTGTTACTCATTTCATACAATCTGCATTTCTGCAGCCTGCCTGTGGCTTCGAGCATAAGATTGTATAGCATATTTAGCACTAGGTTCCCGCTATCATACACATAACTAGCAGACCAAGGATTTCCTGCAGCATCTACAGGTCTTGCACTTTGAGCTGCAACTAGAAAGTGATGTATATTGGGAGAGTCCAGTGCAACTGATAAGGGCAAGTCGTTGGGCTTTTGACTTGTCTCAGATGCACCTTCTAGCAGCATATTGATAGTATTTGTAATCTGTTCAACGTGGGCCATTTCTTCTGTTGCTATACTTCTTAAAAGATCTTAATATGGCGTGGCGTCTCCTCTGGAATTCATATTTTGAAAAAAGTATTGCATCATTGTACGCATTTCTCCAAATTGACCACCTAGTCCCTCTTGGAGAGCTTGAGCTGCCTTTGGATCTGGTTTGTCTGCAGGGGGTATCGGGTGCGGTAACCTTTTGATTGATAGAAATATTATCTGTGGTAAGTCAATAAGCTTCTTAAGCGCTACAGAACGCAATATAGTAGAAAAGTGAGTAAACCGATAGCCAGAATTATTATCCGCTACTAGTTAACAGCATTTAGAGATTAAAGATTGCAGTGAATAATATTATGAGGGTAGCAGCAAGCTCTGAAATCAATAGTCTCCTGTACATGTGTAGATGATTTCTAGCATTTTTGACATTTGCTGCCCTTATTAGTTGCCATTGCGCTTATTCATCGGACCTTGTAGCATCACCTTCTGGTGCCTTCCCTGCTTTTATTTTCGCTTCAAATTTATGCATTCCCTCCTTGATGTCTTTATTCGCATTAGAATCTTGTTCGTCAATGGGATTTTCTATCGCAGTTTTATTAGTCCCGTAGTCTTTATCCACCCTATTAGTAAGTCGAGAAAGTAGTTTAATGTTACAATAATTGATGGTTTCCCCACTTTCTAATTCAGAAAATTAAAGTAGGGGATCCCATTTCAACCCTCAAGGCTATACTCAAGCAGTATTCAGCAGTTATTGAATCTGGTGATTTCGATAGCTTGTCAATTTCCGTGATTTTCCATACTCAATCTGCATAGAAGGATATGGGTTTGGAAGAAAATTTCGATTGGATTGACAATTGTATTTTTTCTGAGCTCTTGCTGCATATATGACGACTTGCCTGTATATAATATACAGAACTCCATAGGCAATATCGGATATGCCATCGGTCATGAACTATCTAAAGACAAGAAAGCGTGGATATCTATGGGTCACCCTGGCTTTTTTTGTCATGAGCTTGGCAATATATTGGGCTTTTGCCTGGTTTGCATATTCAGAAGAACAAATAGCGCACAACCAAGCAATTGAGCTAAGTGGCTTCTTTAATCAAACAATGAGAGATACAATGGAGAACTGGCAGTCTGAATTTTTGCAACTAATGTGGCAAGTTGGAGGGCTGGCTTTTCTACTATATGTTGGCTCGCCACAATCCAAAGAAAGCGAGCAAAGGTTAGAAAGAAAGCTTGATACAATATTGCAACGAGTTGAACCAGAAAAAGCGCAGGAAATAATTGAGCAGCTGAAAAAAGAATATCCAGAGAAATAGGGGTAAATCATACAAAGATTTGCGTCTAGAAATCCAAGCAAAGTTCATCAACTATAGCGAACCAGAGGGGGCGGTATTTCTACTGAAAAAATCCGTAGCTATAAGACCGTTGTCGGTGATGGTGGGCCTGGACCTCGCAAAAGCTCATACGTTTAAGCTTGTATAAGACTGGGGAAATACGAGTGATTGTCAAGAGCCTTATTCTACATACTGGAATGGAAATAATATCACAAAGAAGAAATAAAGAAGAGGGTGCCAGCCACTGAGCTGAGGTCACGGGTTCAAATCCCACCTGGTTCATTTCTTACTATGAGAGAACTAGAGTATTGCATCGAGTCCAAATTTTGAAGTTTTTTCTGCCGGATCCCTCTGAGCCCGCACCTATATTATTCGCAAGGATTATTGATGATATTAAGTAATCTTTAAAGCTCAAAGAGTCGAACCCCTTTACATGCGGGAACCTAATCCCTCCGAACCCGCTCCGATATCGTCTCTTTTCAGGGGATTCTTTCAAAAAAATAGGTGATAGAAAGAGAGTGAATCCATATGGATGCGTGGCAATGGAAACAGAATTGCCAACCACGCTAGAGACGACAACGGACCCTTGGATGCTGTTTCTTTATGCGCTGAAAGCGCCACAGACCAAGGAAAAGTATATTCAGCGGCTGATAAAGTTCCTTGATTTTTTGGGCTACCAAGGGACAAAGGAAGAAAAGGCTCGCGCCTTTGCGGCAAGAGCAAAAGCCGACCCGAACTATGGCTTTAACTCTGTGCTGAAATTTTTCCAGATGAAGCGCGAGTAAACAGGTGACCATGAAGAATGCATGCGTGAGATTAGGCGCTTAGTGATCGGATCGGAATAGGTGGAGAAATAATAGCCGCGATGCCTGGGGTAATGTTCGAGAATGATTAGAATGTCCTTTTCATCGTACACTACCATTATCGACGCATTGCAAAACCAGCGTTCTCCATTGTTCTCATGAGAATTTATTGCTGTAGTAGACGGCAGGAATTTTGAAAAACGCAAAATTAAATTATTATTCATAGATCAGGCAAATGGCTATCCGGAGCTATGTTCTAATAGATTTCCCACATAGTAATTTAAGTGTAACATTACTTACCTCAAGTGCGTATGTCAGAGGCTATTGATAAGCAGGCATCCGACTTTTCATACGTATATCAGCCTTCTAACCTTATGCAGGAAACTATCAAGATTTTATCAGACACCAAAATGATCAAGGCGCTTTACCTATCCATTATTAGGTCAGCACAGCAGGAAGTCCTGCTTGTTTTCCCTACAACAAATGCCATCAGGCGTGAAGAAGAGGTAGGAATCTTCAACGAATTGCGAAGGGCCGCAAAGCGGGGAGTGACTGTGCGAATACTAACTCCAGAGGATGCATTTGTTAAGGCTCATTTGGATGAACTGCGCAGCAATGGAATTACGGTGAAGAAAATCGAAATATTAGTAGAAGCCAAGTTCAAACTCTTGGTTGTTGATAAGAAGTTATCTCTGGTAGTTGAGACAAAAGACGACACTCAGGGCACTTTCGAACAGGCAGTCGGGCTTGCCATATTTTCAAATAGCAAGGCAACGGTCATGCCGTATGCTGCTATCTTTGCCGGTTTTTGGAAAGAAACCGAACTTTATGAGCAGGCATACGAGTCAGATAGAATCAAGGATGAATTTGTCAGCGTTGCAGCCCACGAACTTCGAAACCCAATTTCGCCTATTCTGGCAAGTGGCGACCTTGCAAAAGACGAACTCAAGAAGATAAGATCTGGAAATTTTGACGAAAGCACTATTGATTCTCTTAATGAGGATATTAACATAATGATACGAAACGCTGCAAGAGTCTACAAACTGTCAGAAGATATTCTGCAAGTGAGCAGAATCGAAAGTGGAACATTTGCTCTTAACATAGAAGAGGTAGATCTAAAATTGTTGCTTACTGTAGCATTAGACGACGCCAAAAAGAAAGCAGAGGCAGAAGGTAAGGATATTGAATTTGCCTTTGAATACCTATTGCCCTCCACTAATATTGACAAGAATTTCCACCTCTTTTGTGATGGTACAAAGATAGCTCAAGTTCTTCATAATTTGCTGGATAATGCAATCCGGCTTACTCCAAATAGCGGTATCGTGAAACTATCTGTGGGAGCAAATAAGGAGAACGAAATTCTTGTCAAAGTGGCGGACTCGGGGCCGGGAATAGATCCTTCGATTAAGGACAAGTTGTTTGAAAAGTTTGCCAGTCGGTCTGATGGCGGCACCGGTCTTGGGTTATTTTTGTCAAAGAGAATAATTTCCGCTCATGGCGGCAATATTTGGGGATCAAATAATCCGACTGGTGGCGCAGTGTTCTCCTTCACTCTTCCATCTGACTTGCAGCTATTCAAGGATGAGAGTCTTAACTTCGCAAGAGACCATGACATTAAATCAACATTGAAGGAGGAGGAAAGAAAATGACGACAGCAATCACAAAAGCATGCAAACTCCTGCTAGAATGGCCACATAACACACAGGGCTTCAACAACTGGAACGGCCAACAACCTGCTCCACGTCGGTTCCTAGTTTCTTCTATAGATAAGAAGCGTCCTTTAACTAATAATCCATACAGCGACAAGACTCCTGCATCCACAGGACATGGCGATCTGTCAAATGGAATTAACCCTTCTCCGGAAGGCACAATTCAGCCATTCAGACTCATGGTTGTTGACGACGAACCGGACATAGTCAGGGTAATGAAGTATGGTCTTGAGAAGAAGGGCTTTGAGGTGCAAGGCTTCACAGATTCACTACAAGCACTAGAGCAATTTAGACCCGGTCAATATGATGTTGTATTACTGGATATTCGCATGCCAAAAATGGACGGCATGGAACTCTACCGGCGATTACGTCTGATGGATAGGGATGTTGTGATATGCTTTGTATCCGCGTATGAGCAATACAAGAAGCAATTTGAAATAACCCATCCAGATGAGCAGATTGATTGCTTTATTCCAAAGCCATTCCGAATCGACAGTCTTGCAACCATAATCACAAGCAGAATAGAAGAAAGGCACTCCCGAAACTATTAGTGATCCTAACAGAGTCCGATTTGAAAAAAGTCCCAAACCGCAGGCTCGTCCACTATTGTTGATAGTGTTTCAATTTATGAAATTGACTCCAATGTCTTGATTGCCTGTCTGACGGCGTCTGAACGCATTCCAGTTTCAAACACGCCTTCTTCTGTGAAAGATACAATCATAATATGTATGCACAGGCAAAGACAGTTTCAATAAAATCAAAGGAAAGAGATGTGACAGTTATAGTTACTTTAGATGGTGAACCGATAGGCATCTACCAGCTGACTTTTACATCTTTCACAATGCACTGAATGTAATCGCCTGATGATATGGAGAAATCAAACTTCTGTCCCATGTCCTATCTTTACAATAAAGCCACAGCTCATCTTTGGCTTGAATTTGCTTTTTATCAACAAACAGTTACCAGAATACAAATAATATTTACAATCCTTGCATTGGAACCCCGGCGCACCTTCTTTGATGACATGACCTTCTTTGTATTTCAGCTTCTTACCTGATTTCTTTACATACATCCAGACAATGTCTCCTGGCAGCATTCCATCACCTTTTGGTGAGAAAAACTTTGAGATACCTTTTTCGTTGTTGATTTTTCCTCTGACTATGTGACATCTTCCTTCGTCACCCAAGTTGAACTTGCATTTAACACAAGAATGTTTGTGAGGTTCTTCGTTTATGACATAATTTGCTTTGTCTTTTGGTATCTTCTTTTTCTTTCGATAAAGCACTTGTAGGAACGCAGCATCTGGTGGAGACATATCACGCTCATCTTGGGATCCTTTTGACTTTGCGACGGCCGATTCTTTTGCTCTCATTAGTTTAGATCATGAGCTCTATTTGTAATAAAAAGGAAGTTTTTGTTTGCCAAAAGCGTTCAGTTAAAAACCCAGCTGTTTGATCTCGTCAACGATAATCGCCTGCGCATGGCATCTGAATAGGCAACGACGGTATCGAGGAAGACATCGATGCAAATATAGGAAGCGGAGAGATGGAAGTTAGCGGCCAATATCTTGTGACTGTAACATACCTAGTAGGAAACGATTATGAAACAGCCGGAACAGCATTTGCGTTTGATGCAGAAGAAGAAGAAGAATAACTAACTACCTCTAGCCTATTAGAGGGCTAGAATTTTATTACATTTGTTCCAACCATCTTCTAGAGGTTTTTTATAGGGCCTATCTCTCAGATCAGTGGCAGGACTATCCTTTAACAATAGACCATTTTTTCATCCATTGCAACAGGTTTATGACAGATTCAACAAGTTCTTGCCCTTTCACTGTCAGCCGATATTCTACACGGGGTGGAATTTCGTTATATGCACGCCGCTCTAATATCCCGCCTTTTTCGAGTTCCTGAAGCCTGTGCGCCAGCGTTTTGCTGCTGACTCCCTTCAGAGTTTCTTTGAACTTTTTGTGTCTGACCGGCTCAGATGAGCAGCATAGAGGTATCAGAATTTCAAGTGTCCCTCTTTTTGTTATAAGGTTTCTCAGCTTGGCAGTTTCAGCCATAAGCGAGGAAGCATCATATCCTTCAAAACTGCAGCCCGCGCTATAAAGCGGGAGTTCTTGCTTTCTGCTGATGCCGCTCCCTTTCTTGGTTTCCATGGCTACACTAACTGTTATCGTTTATCCTTGACAATTTAAATAGTTTCCCATGTAAATCATTGGCAATGGAAAAGAAGCGTCAACAAGAAATCAAGAGGACTATCAGAAAGAACTACGGCAAAATTGCGTTGCAGGAAACCACAAAAGGCTCTGCTTGTTGCGGACCGGATTGCTGCTCGGTGGAATCCCCTGCGCAAGCCGCCGAGGTTGTAGGCTACCGTCCAAGTGACCTGAAGACAATACCCCAAGCATCAATCCTTGGCGTGGGCTGCGGAGCACCTTTGAACTTTGCAGACATTCAGAAGGGCGAGACGGTTCTTGACCTTGGCTCAGGGGCTGGCATTGACGCTTTTCTTGCGGCGAACATCGTCGGCAAGTCGGGCAAGGTTATCGGTGTTGACATGACCGACGAAATGCTAGCGCGAGCTAGAAGAAACGCAAAGGAAGCCGGCTATTCAAATGTAGAGTTCAAAAAGGGCGACGTTGAAGAACGGATTCCAGTCGATGACAATTCGTTTGACCTTGTCATCAGCAACTGCGTCATCAACCTGACTACGGACAAGGTGAAGGCATTCAAAGAAGTTCGTCGAATCCTCAAACCTGGCGGCAGGATGGCAATATCCGATGTCGTTGCAGATAGAAGCCTTCCAAAAGAATCGATCAGCCTTGAAAAGTGGAGCGGATGCATTGACGGGGCGCTGCCAAAAGAAGAATATATCGATAGCATCAGAAAGGCGGGCTTCAAGAATGTGCAGGTGCTGAACGAGCAGCTCTATATGCAAGGGCAAAAAGTTAACGGAAGAAAGATTAGCAGCATCGTCATAAAGGCGGTCAAAGAATAAAGACATGAAGTTCGTTTTCCCCAGAAGCAATAACAACAGCAAAGAGGGGAAAACTATCCTCTTTGTTTGCGTCGAGAACGCAGGCAGGAGCCAGATGGCTGAAGGGTTCTTTAATCAAAAATATCGACCAAAAGGCTACTGGGCGATAAGCGCAGGAACGAGACCGGTTTCGCAAATAAATCCACTGGCAGTGCAGGTTATGAAAGAAGTCGGCATCAACATCAGCAGCCAAAAGTCCAAGATAATCACGGAAGACATGATCAAGGGTTCAGAAAAATCGATAAACATGGGCTGCATGGACAAGTCCGAGTGCCCTGTGCTTTTCATTAATAATGTGGTTGACTGGGGAATCGAAGACCCAAAGGGCAAGCCGATAGAGAAAGTCAGGAAGATAAGAGACGATATAGAGAGACGAGTTAGAGAAATTGCTGAAAGCCTCAAGAGACAAAATAGCGGCTAGGCTGACGCCTTGCAAGAAAAGGTTCGCAGCTGAGATAATTGGGACATTTATTGTCGTCGTCTTAGCCACAGGCTCTATCGTGCTAGACGCCAAGTTCGGCGGCATCTTGGGGCTGCCGTTCATTGCCTTTGCCCCTTTTGTCGGAGTCGCTATCGGCGTTTATCTATTTGGCAAAATATCAATGGCGCACTTTAACCCCGCTGTCAGTGTGGCTTTTCTAATAAGTGAGCACATGACAAAATTTCAACTGCTGCAATATTTTGCAGCTGAGATCATTGGAGCGCTGCTTGCAAGCCTGTTTGTGATGATGATTATTGGCACTGAAGCATCGCTAGGCGCAAACGCGCCGGATTATTCCTACCCGCTTCCGCTGGTATTTGGCATTGAAGTTTTGGCTACAGCGCTGCTAATGGCTGTCATTTATGCTGTAGTCCACACTAAGGGCTTGCGAGGCTTTAGCGGCTTGGCAATAGGAGGAATTGTCGGTCTCGACATTTTCTTTCTAGCCTTCATATCTGGCGCATCTATGAACCCTGCAAGGTCGCTAGCGCCTGCGCTGCTCTCTGGTGTCCTTGGCAATTTGTGGCTCTATTGGAGTGCCACTTTCATTGGGAGTTCTGCTGTCGCCTTTGTAGTTCGCAGAAAGTTCAAGAAGAATGCCAAGACGACAGAATAGCAACCAAGATTGTGTCGCAGCAGATATGATGATGATGATGATGACGAGGCTAGCGCTGCACCGCAGCAGAAGCAGCAACATTCCTGCCATGTGCAATTGGGACATTGGCTGGGTGAAGGGCTAGCCTTACATTCAGAAGGCAGGCAGCCACAGTGGGCGCATTTTATCTGCATCAAACACACTCTTATAATCCCTTTTGAGCGGGGATATTCATTCTTCAGCTTTTTGTACAGGTCATCGCCGCATATCCAAGGATATAGTGGGACTTGCATATTGCATAGAGAGTAAAAAATTAGGAGAGTGAATTAGTAGATAGAGACACGTATATACTCTCTATCTGTCATTGATGTCATCTACCTTATATTGTTGCCTCGTCGTACATACAAGTCTTGATCTAGTCCTAGCGATCTTGTGACGCAACCTCTTCTCTTTAGTCTGTGCTATTAGTGGAGCCTGTAGTAGATGTCGTATTGCCCTGGGTGCTGCCACCACGTAATAAATTCATAGCTAGATCCAAGTGCATCATCGCGCCCTGATTGTCGTTATTCTGTAATGCCTTGCGTACTTCATCTAAATGCATCATTACCTCTTGATTTCCTCCTAAATTCATAGCTAGATCCAAGTGCATCATCGCGCCCTGATTGTCGTTATTCTGTAATGCCTTGCGTACTTCATCTAAATGCATCATTACCTCTTGATTTCCTCCTAAATTCATAGCTAGATCCAAGTGCATCATCGCGCCCTGATTGTCGTTATTCTGT
>CAMLKF010000003.1 GCA_946480575.1 uncultured Nitrososphaera sp.
ATGATTCGTAAGTACTGGATTTGTAATTGTGACTTTATCCTTAAAGCGTTAAAACCAGATTTCCCATGGTTCGACATGCCCAGCTTCAATAGATAGTGCGCCACGTCTCCGCACTCTTTGCATCTGTATCGCCCGTCGAGGTTACAGTCAAGTGGCATGCGATAAATTTGAACCTCAGACATCTTTCATTCGAACGCTACTCATCATACTAGATAAAGGATTGCGGAGAAAACGAGGCATAGTCAATTTTGAAGATATATCTCAATTTAGAAGCTTATAATGCAGTGAAATCTTATAAGAGACGACTTATTTGGCGTAATTATGCATTGCCATGACTGAGTCAAAGCCGATTGTCAACATATTGATAATAGATGATGAATCAGACGTAGCCAGAGTGATTGAAACCGGCCTGCGACGAAATGGGTTTGCAACTAACGCATTCACTGATTCGATTAAGGCTATGAACCATTTTCAGCTGCATTCGAGGGAATACTGCGCAGTCCTATCAGACATCAGGATGCCAGGGAAGACAGGCTTCCAAGTCGCCAGAGAAGCAAAGAAAACAAATCCAGACGTGAAGGTCATTTTTATGAGTGCATTTGAAATCAAAGAGGAATTTCAGAAGGTCATGCCCTCTACGCAGGTTGACGACTTCATAACCAAACCTGCTCATTTCGAAGAAATCAAATCCATCTTATTGAAGCATGTCGGTCAGACAAAGCAGCTTACTAGCAGCGATGCTTCCGAGATATAGGACAGATCCGATACACACTCGATTTCAGTACATGACGGCTTATCAATTCTCTATATACATCACCTCCTTGTTTTAGGACGAAGTTCTCTTTGCCCCGTTCCCTGAACCGCTTACTAATGATTGCGGGAGGCGAGCCATATTCTCTTGCGGTCCGTAATGACAAGGAATAGCACCCGAAAGGACAATGAGCGAGCGATATCGGCACGGAAACCACTGAACCCGCACTAACCTTGAGGCCCCCAATTCTTCTTCTTGAACAGTAAGACTAGGCCTCCAACCAGCGCCATTGTGAAAGGTACGACTTGAATGAGAAGTTCACCAAGCGACATTGTTGTTGCCTGCCCAACAGGAATCTCAAAGTCAGCTACAAGCGGATTAGCCTGGTATTTTGGATCTCCGATTACTCTTGTGAGCAATGTCGCCACATGATCTTTATTACCGTCAAACTTGTAATCCATGGAGACATCGCCCAGTTCATAGAATCTATACGGCACCTGCGCCTCAATTTTGCCAGATTCCTTTTCTTTCATGACCATTGCTGCATACACGCCATTTACATTCGAGTTATTTCTGTCAAGAACGGTGAAATGCATAGTCACCTTCTGGTCTGCGCTGGGAAATTTCGGATATAGCTGAAGTGCCATCTGGTATTTATCAGCGGTTTTTATTGTTGCTCCACTGCCAGCAAGTGCAGAATGGGCATAGGCACCATGCAAGGTATTGGCTGTCATAAACAAGGTGGTTGCGGCAGCAACTACTGCCGCAACCTTTTGTATCTCAGTTCTTCTCATGTTGCAATAGGCGGCATTGTGGTTGTATATCTAGCAAAGAGTATCTTTGGCAGGAACATCAGCATTGTGAATGCTATCATGAACAGCACATGAGCTGCCAGTGCCAGTGCATTCACTGGAAATGTGTTGTCGGCAAAGCCGTTGAGCAAAACCTGCTCCGGTCCACCGTCCTGAACCCAGTGAAATGCCAAGTCCAGTGACAATCCTATCACTCCAATGAGAGCGATTAGCCACATATGCCTGACTGTCCTTCCTGGCTTGAATGCTACCCACCGCTGCCCTGTTCGAGAATCGATTTTCTCAGTACCTTTAGCAAAGAAAATCTTGGGCATCACAATGAGCATGGCAAATGCTGTCAGGAACGTCAAATGGCCAGTCCAGGATAATGCCAAGACCCATGGCGGATTGTCAGACACGAACTCTCTGCCATTCCATTCTGCTCCGTCAAATACTATCGATAGTGCCGATGTGTCCAGCGTGTGAAAGACGACGTCCAGCCCAAGGCCAGTGATCCCTATAATCGATATGATCCATAGCCTTCGGACGGTCCAGCCTCTTCTCAGCAGGACGTAAGATTGCTGGTTTTTTGCCGGTCGGTAATTTTTTTCCATCCTTTTCCAATCCGAATTGGCTCATTTTTATATCACTATGAAAATCCACGCTGTAAAGAACAGTACATCGATAACCATAAAAAAATACTGAGTTTCATGCACAGTATGATGATGACGACGACTTGAAATGCGATAATGTCTCTGCAGAGTCAAAGCATCGAGTGCGAATCCATTTTTAGTTCAAGCCTTTCCGTCAATAAACAAAATCAAGCTGAGCAATTGTGACAGTAATTTAAAGATGGCGACGATGACGACGACTAAAAATGACCGAGGCCATGAAATCTTGCTGCTCTTCTTTGGCAATCAAGGTTCCAGAACTTTTTCACTTCACTGTTTTTATCTCTCTTAATCTTTCTCGGTTGCTTCTCCTTATATTATTACCTCTGCAATTCTGGTTCATCGCATAATTTTTCATTCAATCGCAGTTACCCCAGATGCGGCAACATGTCATTTGTCCCGGGGTCTGCAAAGTTAGCCATCATAGATTCCCTATTGTTTTCTAAAATTTCAGAAATCAGCCTTTTCTTATGTACGAGCTCACTTTCTGTATTACGACACTCCTCGAAATAATCAAGGTACTGTACTCCTTTGCTCGTTGTATAGTGCTTGTTAGATCCAGAGTCATAAAATAAAAAGCCATTTTCGATAGCATAGCCAAGATATTTTTGCAATAGCCTATGGCTGACATAACACTTGTACATTATTCTTGTTTTAGTTGCACCATTTCGTGCAGCTTCAAGGACATTAGCAACAATTTCTTCTCTGTTGCGGTGCTTCTTGTGTGATCTTTTTAAAGTAGACGGCCTTTCTATCGTCTTTTTATCATGTGCTTGCACACTGGTTCACAGCCCCTCTTTCGGTGAAATCACAGCGTATATGACGTGTCTCCCTATAGAATTTATCCGTATGTTTCTGATATGACTTCACTTCCACATTTCTATCTATGACCCTATCATATATAAAAAAAACGGAATAGAATCTTGGTTATGATTGTCTGTCTTCGTGAGCTAATATTTTATTCAGTGTCAAAACTACAAAAAAATGTTAATTTCTGTTCCGCCCGGTCACTACTATGGACAGTGTCACTTCTTTTTCACCATATGTGTAAAACAAGTCTCACTGCGTTAGAGGCCTTACCGCCGCATCAATAGTGTATGTAACGGTAAATGGCTCTGAGCTTCTCTTGTGGAACACGAGCCCGCTTCCGGCAAATTCGAACGTTCCAGACGCGATCGGGACATCTCCCGTGATTATCGTGTTGTCCACCAATCCCGTCAGGTGCGAATAGGTTATCGTCATGCCGTTTAAGACGGCAGTAGGCGGTTCGCCGTGCGCTTTATCAGGCGCTTGGTCCGGCCTGTAGATGTGTATCACTTCTACTTCAATAGGCTTGCTTGCAGTGAACGTGACCCGGCCGGTGTAGATCTTGCCATCGTCCCTTATTGGCAGCGTAAAGACTACCGCATGGGGAAGATTCCCGGTGTGCGCCACTGGGGCCGCGTTGACATGGCAGTCTCTTGTATTCTATAGATTGCTTGGTTCTGCCCTTGTTGTTGTGCAATTGCACTGTTGTTGTTGTTCTGCGCTGCCGTGATGATGGCAGCTACTACCACTACTACTGCGGCTACAAGCGCCGCAGTCAAAATGGTTATGACGATTGTGGGAGTCGTCTGGCTGTTTTTTTCCATGCAACCACTGACGAGCGAGATGGTCATATAGATTCCGTCAATGCGTCAGATGTTTTTGCACTGATTCGATTCGTACTGGACTTAGCTAAAAGAGAAGGAAGGTTTTAGCAGTTTTCTATTATGATCTCATCTTACGATCAGGACTGGACACTTTGCAAGGTTGAGGATTTTGTTTGCAACGCTTCCAACAAGCAGCAGCCCGCCGCCGCCCCATGCCCGACCTGCCTCCCGAGCCCAGTACAATGAGGTCCACCCCATGCCGGTCAGCAGCATATTTGGTGATTGCACTTGCCTCGGATTCCCCTTCGTCGAGTAGCAGCTCACTTTTTGCCTTTACCCTTTCGTGCTTGACGAATGTTTTAAAGAAATAATAGTAGAAGATATGAAGCAGCTGCTGCTACTACTACTGCCTTTTGCGCTGCTCGGCCTTCTGGGGCAGCAGATGCTGGCTGAACTCCTTGACATCCATCACAAGGCCGTAGTATTCCCTGACGACCTCGAGCGAAGATTCAAAGTGCTTGGTGTTTCCAGACGCCGTCGCGTCTGAAATGAGTATCACGTCATATCCATTGTTAAACGCATCCCTCAACGACGTTTCCACACAAATGGACGTGTCTATTCCGCAGAATACCAAGATGTCGACGCCGATGCTCTTTAGCCAGACGCCTACCTCGGTGTCCTGAAAGGCAGAATCGCGCCTCTTGATGACGATGTGGTCTTCTAGCGACGGCTTTAGCTCGTCAACAATCTCCGCGTCCCACGTGCCCCTGACGCAGATGGGCTTTTTTCGTATCCTCTCTTCCCTTGACTTTGGGAGGATCTTGTGGGTGTTTGTCAAAAGGTCAATGCCTGACTTTTCCCTAACCGCTTGGGTATAGAATATCGGGATGCCGGTGCTTCTGCACAGCGCTATCAATTCTGCCATCTTGGGGATGGCCTGCCTGTAGCGGGAAACGTCTATCCCAAGCTGGTCATATGACCCGCCCTTGCTCACAAAGCCATTCTGCACGTCTATTACCACGAGCGCAGGGTTGACATCATGCCCGCGAATGTTGATCGGCATCGGAGTTAGGAGGTTCGACTGCATTAATAAGTTTGAGGAATCATTTTCATGTTAATATGTTGTACTATACTCACTCACTTAACTCACTATTCTTTGCGAAAAATTGTTAATAACTACAACGCCTGCAAGTTCTGGCAGCCGCAGATGCCGATAGAGTCCAGCAAGCGCGCCCAGCAGAGCTTCAGCCCGGAGTTCAGGGCTAGGATTCTACAGGTCTACTACAGCCTTTTCTCAGAGCTGCAGGACAGGAGGATAATCTGCGGCGCCATCATGGCCGGGCGGGGATGGGTGGAGGGCACTGCCACCGGCGGGACGTCGCCTCCGGTATTTCGCCTATGCCCTAACGCTTCGCGCTACACAATAGTGCAGGAGCTGACGCACCCAGTGCAGGGAAATGGCTCTGGGATACCTCACGGTGAGGTCGCCTGCGACATCTGGATAATAAGCCGGCTCCCTGTAGAGCTTCTGGACCAGCGCCTGTGTACTACCTGCTGGCGAGGCGGCACAGCAGGCTTGACTGGAAAAAGAACAGGGCTGCAGTTAGGGAGCTCTCTGCCTGCAGGCTATAGAGCTAAGGAAGCCGCAGCGAACTTACATAGTCTGGCTCCGCAGCCAGCTCAAGAGGCTAAGATGATGGCCAATCGTATTCTGTTGCCGCGGCTACAGTAGCAGCTGCCGACCCTTGACGTTCTTCAAAAAGACGAAATCATGCGCAACATCTACGGAGCTCACGGGATATGCGGGCATCACTAACATAATGTTTTACGCTTACCTTACGCACAGTCAGGCTAGGGAATACATTTCGCAATTGATGAAGAGCGGGCTGCTTGGACATAGAGTCTCTCAAGCAGTACCGCACTACTCCAAAGGGAATCGAATACCTCACAACAGTGGAAAGGATGGCAGACAGGCTGGCAGGCATAGAGACTGGCGTGCCAAGGCTGCCAATTCTTTCCTACTTTAATTTATTTTCCTTAGCTTCTTTTATCAGTTCATCCCGCAGCATCTTCAGGTGGTTCTGCTCGTCTTCTTTAATCGATTTCCACAGTTTCACCAGCTCCGGCTTGTTGTCCTTTTCCGCGTCGCGCATGTATTTTTCAACTGAAGAGTAGAGGAAATCCGCCTTCTTTTCGATCTGGGTTATCACATTGAACGTCGAGTCTTCAAGCAAGGCGCCTTGCTTGCCAGTAGCAGTTGTTGCTTCTGTCATGACGCAGATATGGTCAAAATGGCTAAAAAGAGTTATACAATATTCTTGGCCAGCTCAAGCGCGCCCTTGACCGTGTGCTCTTTCACCTCAAAGCACTTGATGATGCCCCTGCCTCTCAACTCCTTGCTCGTAAAGGGGCCTATCGACACTACCCGGGTAACGCTGTCAAGCCGCGGATGGCCAGGCGATATTTTTGCCATTATCTCAAAAAAGGACCCGACGCTTGAAGCACTCGTGAAAATGACAGCGTCTACCCTCTTTCGCAGCAGGAGCGCAGAAAATTCGCCCCATGCAGACGACGGGGCGCATGTGCGCACGCTGTAGAGAAAGACCTCGTCTACCTGCATGCCGATCTTGGTAAGCGCCTCGGTGGCAAATTCGTTTGCGGCGCCGCTGCGCGGGATGATTATCTTTTCGCCTGCAGGCTTGGCTCCGGACAGCAGCAGCTCCACCAAGCCAACGGAAGAGAATTTCTCCGGCATGAGCCTGACGCTTATTCCGCGCTCTTCAAGGCTCTGGCGTGTCTTGGGGCCCACTGCAATGACTGCAGTTGATTCGAGCGCAGAAATGATCTCGCTCTTGCTTGCAAGCTCGAACAGGACGCTTACCGCCTGCGAGCTCATGAACGCGCAATAGTCGTGCTTTTTGTCGTGCAGCTTGTCGAGGAATTCCCTTGCAGCCTGCCGCCCAGCCGGAACTATTTCTATGGTTGGGAGCGCAATCGCCTTGCCCCCCTCGGCAGCGACGAGCCGGGAAAATTCTTCCGCGTCGCGCTCGCTCCTTGTGATTGCAAGCGTCTTGCCCTTCAGGATCATTTGAACCAGCCAAGCGTGTCGCCAAGGGCAGCCACCTTGCCTATTACAATGACTGCAGGAGGTCGGACCCCGGACTTTTTGGCGGCGGCTGCTATCGTGCCAAGTGTCCCCCTGACAACTCTCTGCTTGCTCGTGGTGCCGCTTTCAACTATCGCAACCCGGGTGCTCTTCTTCATGCCCGCCTTTACCAGATCATTTGATATCTGCCCAAGCTGCTCTATGCCCATCAGGACTACTATGGTGTCGACTGCGCCGGCAAGCCTGCCCCATCTGATCACTAGCTCGTCCTTTTCGGCGTCCTCGTGGCCGGTGACTATGGCTACCGACGACGAATGCCGCCGATGCGTCAGGGGGATGCCGGCGTACGCCGGCGACGCTATCGCAGAAGTTATGCCGGGAACTATCTCGAATTCAATGCCGTGCTTGATGAGGTACTCGGCTTCTTCCGCCCCCCGGCCGAAGATGAACGGGTCGCCGCCTTTGAGCCGCAGGACCGTTTTACCCTTTTTCGCGTGCTGCACCATCAGATTGTTAGTCCTGTCTTGGTGCGTAGTCGGGCCGCCCACCGTCCTGCCCACGAACACCTTTTCTGCCTTTGCAGGGATCTGGTCGATTATCTCCTTGCCGACGAGCCTGTCATACAGAATGACATCGCACATTTTTAAAAGTTCCATCGCGCGCACCGTAACAAGCCCGGGGTCGCCCGGCCCGGCGCCGCAGATGAAAACCTTGCCCTTCTTTTTCATCATAGCCTGCTGTTCCACTCTTCCACGGCCTTGCGCCAGCCTTCTGCCAGCTCCATCGCGCCCTGCTTTACCAGCATGTCAGCCACTTTGTTGCCCAGCCTTTCCGGCTCGGCTGCCTTGCCCACCTTTTTTACCTTGATGCCGCGCTCGCCATCTGCAGAAAAGACGCTTGCGTAAAGTGTCATCTTGCCATCGTCGTCGTCGTCGCTTGTCACCGCGACCGCGCCAAGTGGAAACCGACAGCCGCCTTCTACCTTGCTTACCAGCGCGCGCTCTGCCAAGACCTCGGCCCGCGAGCGCGGATCCTCTATCTGCTTTAGCATGTTGGTGAGTGCTTTGTCGCCCTTTCTGCACACGATGGCTATCGCGCCCTGCCCAGGCGCCGGGACAAAGTCCCTTACGCTAAAGCGCTCCACGATGACGTCCTTCATGCCAATGCGCGTTAGACCGGCCTCTGCCAGCACCACCGCGCCATACTCGCCGCTGATGACCTTCTTGACCCTCGTCTCAACGTTGCCCCTTATCGGCTTGACGTTGAGGTCGGGCCTGTATCGCATCAGCCGAACTGCGCGCCGGAGGCTGCTTGTTCCCACCACTGAGCCGGGCGCAAGCTCTTTCAGCTTTTGCCTCTTGTCATTGACAAGGACATCGTTTGGGCTCGCCCTCTTGGGAATGCATGCGACCGTCAGCTCTTCTGAAAGATCAGAGGGTATGTCCTTGAGGCTGTGGACCGCAAAGTCGACATCACCGTTTTTAACGGCCTCGTTGACCTCCTTTTCAAAGATCCCCTTTTCGTCCATCGTAAAGAGCGGCCTCTTGTCTACGTCGCCCTTGGTGCTTATCGTTACTACTTCAAAGCGCACTCCCGGGTGCGCCTTACGAAGCGCGGACAGCGCGATTTCAGTCTGCGCGATTGCAAGCCTGCTTCCCCTAGTCCCGACCCTTATAGTAGCTTTCATTGCTGCTTCTTTATCCTGCGAAATGCCTCGCCGTATGCCTCGACTGTCCTATCGGCGTCGTCTTCAGTGTGCGCATACGACACAAAGCACGTTTCAAACTGCGAAGGCGATATGAACACGTCATACTTTATCAACTCGTCAAATAATTTGCGGAAGGTCGCCGCGCTTGCCTTCCTTGCGGTCGCGTCGTCCTTTACCCTTTCGGAGGTAAAGAAGAGCTGGTACATCGAGCCTATCGAGTTTATCACGCAGTCAAGCTTGCTGTCTGACATCATGTCCTTGATGCCATCGACGATGCTATCGCATGTCCTTGCTATCTGTGGGTAGATGGCGTTCTTGGCTTCTATCAGAGTTTCAAGGGTTGCAGTCGCGGCTACCACTGAAACTGGGTTGCCTGCAAACGTGCTTGCCTGGTAGACCCTGCCTGCCGGCGCCAATTGCTGCATTATTTCCTTCTTGCCTGCAATCGCGGCTATCGGAAATCCGTTGCCAAGCGCCTTTGCAAACGTTGCCAAGTCCGGCTTGACGCCAAAGAACTCGCCGGCGCCGCCAAGCGCAAGGCGAAAGCCAGTGACTACTTCGTCAAATATCAACACCACATCATTTTGCTGCGTTAACTTCCTTACTTTGTTGAGGTATCCCTTCTCCGGCGGCACAAGGCCGATGTTTGCAAGGGCCGGCTCCATTATCACGCAAGCTGGCCTGCTTTTTTCAATCGCCCGCTCAAGTGCAGCAGGGTCGTTGTACGGCACGACTGCCGTGTGCATTGATGCCTCTTCGAGCACGCCCTCTGAGGCAAGCATGCTGGCGGCGCCAGAGCCAGCCTTGGCAAGCACGTAGTCATGGGCGCCGTGGTACCCGCCTTCAAATTTTACCACACCCTTTCTTTTTGTAAACGCGCGGGCAAGCCTGATTGCATGCATAGTGGCTTCAGAGCCGGTGTTGACGATTCGTACCATCTCTGCAGACGGCACCACCTTGCATATCATCTCTGCCAGCTTGACCTCCCTCTCTGTCGGGACGCAGAACAGCGTCCCGTTTTCCAGCTGCGACCTTGCCGCTTCAACGACTGAAGGGTAGCCGTGACCCAGAATCATCGCCCCGTAACCCATGCAAAAATCGAGGTAGGTCTTGTGATCGGCAGTGGTTATCTTGCTACCCCTAGCTGAGGTGGCAAAGAATGGGTAAGGATCGTAAAAGCGAACTGGGCTGTTGACGCCGCCGGGCAGGATCTTTTTTGCCCTGCCAAAGAGCTGTTCTGATTTCAACTATGATAGAGCTCTCCACGAGGCGCTATAATAATTATTGTAATACGGGGAGGAGTTGTTCAAGCCAAGGCACGTAAGCAGTTATGGAGAGGCCACGACAGATTTAACGCGCTTGGCGCTACTATGCTATGATATGATATTATAATACCAACGATGATGCTTGCTGAGAAACTCCTCTCATCTTTCTTTTGTATCAATTAAGAAATTATTTATTGGCCCCGCCTATGTCTTCTTTGTCGCCTTGACTACAAAGTCTTTCGGGTTAAGCAGCGCGCCGCAACAGGGGCACAGGTTGTTGAGTTGGTTCGAAATTTCCTTTACCGATCTGAGGACTTTCATCTTATGTATGATAGAGCTGCATCTGTCGCATACGACATTTACAAACATATGCAATGATTAGTGGTTATAGAATATACGGATACTTGTAGCGAATCTTTACAAAGTGTGCAAGTATTTTTAGCTAGCTTGCCCGGATAGGACCCTATATACTATAACTCATTGACCGTTTTTCCACCTAGCCTTTAAGTCAGCCCAGAACAAAGCCGGCAGCAAAACTGCCAGTCGAGGGAATGCCAAAATTCATCATCGTAGGAACTACTTGGCTGTCCATCACGGGGGAGACATATCCGCCAGTGCTATTTGAAAATTCCGTTATAGCCGTATTTGTCACTGAAACGACCTTTCCCCAATCTACGTTGATCAGCCCTTGGTAATTCAGATAGGCCGAACCCGTAAGAAAAAGGCCTGTTATGATCATTATGATCTTTATCCCCTTTTTTATAGCGTAGCCGATCAGAAATCTTCCGATACCGCCTGAAAACGCTGATGTTAGGATGGAGCCGATGTCATATAAGTCGTCTTCGTTTATCCACGGCTTTTAAAAGATAATTGGTAACGCGCAAAGACAAACATACTGGTCATGTGCTGACAACCAGACATTTCAGAATAAAGTTTGATGACAAATACATGAAAATAGAAAATTGGAAAAAGTTATTGTATTGTTGTTGTTGTTATGCCGATCTGTTTGCCCAAGTTACCACTGCAAAGGTGCTTACAGCAGATCCTACTATGCCTGCGAGAATTGATCCCAGTACGGCCTGATTGGCAAATACCTCTGGCAGTACACTGCCAAGCCACAACGCCACCTCTGGCACCGCCATGTATCCTACAGAGCCTATGGTAAAGCCTAGCACCCCAAAGATAAAGATCGCCTGCCTTCTAGACATCTCTGCTGCCTCCGTCGTCGTTGTCATCATCATCAGTTGTTGTAGTAGCTGCTTCTTGCCGTTGTTGTAGTATTAGGTGATTCATATGCTGCAACGACTCAAAGCTGTTAATAACACTGATAGTTAATTTTTATCAAGTCATGATGCGTTCCTGTATGGCTGGCTTGCAAAAGTAGAGCTAGCACCTATGATTAACTTACGAGATTAATTTATGGGTAGCTTTAGTACAAACGATCGTTTGGGCTTGGGTTAAATTCTTGTAACATTGCAGTATAAGTTGTATATTGAGCATCTAGTGAAGAAATGGTTCTAGAGATATCTTCTTCGATAATGCACCCATTTAGAAGTATTATCATATGCATGCAAATGAGAACGGTAGCCTCGTTTCCAGCAGGGTCGCGTGTTGTAACTACTATTACGCCTTCTTATGACACATGGTAGTGAAAGGAAATGGAAGAAGAGATCATCGTCTTCAACAACAATAGCTCTGCGAAACCATCATGCCCCGAGTGCAGTTCTGCCCTCATTTTTGACACATCCTGTGGCGAATACATCTGCCAGTCATGCGGGTACGTTGTGATGGACAAGATGGCTTACTGCGGGCATGAATCCCATTCAAGCAATCCTGACGATAGGATGAAAAATATACGTGGCAGCGGACATAGCAGCTTTCTGTTGATGAATCGCGGCCTAAACACAGAAATTGGAATTTCAGACAAGGATTACACTGGCAAGCCGATCAGTTGTGCAACCGCCGAGCGCATTGCAAGTGCGCGCAGGCTGCATGCTCGGATAAAGGCGTCGTCTGAAGAAAGAAGGGTCGCCAGAGTATTGTTGTCGATAGACAAAATATGCTCCAAGATGCTCCTTCCAAGATCGCTGTCTGAAACGGCTGCCAAGATATACAGGAGCTATTCGTCCAGAAACGACACAAAGGGGCTATCAGTCATTGGAAACGCTGTAGCAGCGGTGTATCTTGCGTGCAAGCAATCCTGCATCGTGCGTGGACTGGAAGAGATCGTCAGCTCCGTCGACTTTCGCGACGACAACAGAAGGTCATCTTTTAAAATGGCGTTTCAATGCTACAAAAGAATGGTCATGTGCATGGCTGATCCTGTGGAATCAGGTGAGGCGATGGCGAGATATCCTGCTGCATGTCAGCTCGATCAGGTGATACCGGTAGACAGGTACATCGCCAAGATCGCGAACACGGCAGGAATCGACTGGCGAGTGCAGAGGCTGGCTGTAGAGGTCGCCCAGCAGACAGAAAGCAACATACTGTTGTCTGGAAAGGATCCTGTCGGCATCGCGGCTGCTTACCTCTACATATCTGCATGTATTTGCGGCTACAATGTGTACCTTGCGGACATTGCCAGCTTTTCCCGCGTTACAGAAGTTACCATTCGAACAAGGTGCAAAGAAATACTGTCAGACTTTGGTCTAGAAATACGAGTAAAAATATCAACAACCAGAGCTGCAATTACGTGGTAGATCTCTTTCTTTCTTTATTCTTTTGATTTTTCTGGGCATGGTCAATCCTCTACTTGCGGCTGTCCGAGCCCGAGCGTGAGAGAGGCAAACACGCGCGCGTGCGTGCGTGCATGCGTGCCATCAGCTGGAAGATTTGCAATATCCGCATCATCAGACTTTTAACCTAATGCTAATTAATAGCAGACCGCGCAGAGACAATGTTGGCAACGACGACCGCATTATTTTCTAGCATGATGGATGACCTGAGGCAGACCATCGGGCTCAACCGCGATGCTCTTGCAGCCGCGCTGAGGAAGAGCCCCAACCTAGCGTATCAGAAGGTAAATGAGCTTGCAGTTTTCACGGGCTCGCGCTACGGCGTCGATCTGCAGCTGCATTTTCCGGTCGCAGGCAAGATATCAGACGTTGACGCCTACGGCATGGAGAACGTCGGCATTGTAATCGACAAGTTCCGCAGGACGTTCCCAGTGCGAAGAGAAATAGTAAAGCAAAAGGCAGTCGAGCTGCTTGGCAGTGACGCCAGGCCGCAGGACGCATACATGTACGAAGGCAAGGAAGGCGTCAAGGTAATTATGGCGTCATCTGGCGAAAGAATAGAGGTTTTGCCGGGCTCAGTGCATTTCTGGTGCAGGATCGACGAAAAAGTCAGGTCGTACGGCGACTGGCTCATGCAGAACGTGTATTTCCCTGGGTGATGAAAAATTCGTTCAACAAATTATTTCTTAATTGTTAATACTGAATCGTTAATACTGTTTACAGAGTAATAAAAGACCGTATATGGTGCTTTTACCAAAGGTGATTGCTGCCAACAAAAATTTATCATAATAATGGCAGCAGTCGCGGCCTGCATTGCATTAACAGTGGGGCAGTAGTTGGGGCTTTCACAAGCATCATTGCCTCCCCCTCCTCCTCCTTCTGAAGAGGTTGCTGTAAGGTATGACAGGTTTGGGTCAGGGAAATTATCCTACAAAGGAGGGTGGGCAGGAATGGTACCTCAACCCAGATAACCCTCTTGACGGCATGTTTGTCATAAGCCCGACAGCTACGCCTCTTCATCGCACTCCTGATGGCTCTTGGCTGATAAGCCGGGAGACGGCCGGGCAGAAAACACTGGGTCAAGATGACAGAGACTATCATAGACAGCGGCGGGTGGAGCAGCGAAACCATAATGTGCGGTAGAGCACCCGATCACATAATCGCAGGGGAGAAGCCCCGCGTGATGTTTCGGGTAGACAACGCTACTTTTGAGTTCAAGAGCTTTAGCGTCAGGGAGATGCAGCCTGCGATCTAAATAATCACAAGTTGCTTGTCGTGTCACCAGTGGAGGAGGAGGAAGAAGAAGAAGGTACGCCGGAAGCGCTGACCAGCTCATACCTGTACTGCAGGTTGTCTTCTGCGTCATAGACTTCTGCCTTGACTGGTAGCGGCATGTCCTTCGTGACCCATATCCTGCTCGTCTGGTCCCCAAGCTCGTAGCTCAGCACAAAGGCGTCAAAAGTGCCTGCAGGCGTCTGCACTGTCTCTTCGCCGGTGATGCTTACCGTGACAGACGATGAGCCG
Organism: uncultured Nitrososphaera sp.; assembly: GCA_946480575.1. Next base: position 14,183 of record CAMLKF010000003.1, read on the forward strand.
ACGAATATCGTGTCCCATGGCGCGCCCACCACAATGTACTTTGGCCTGCCAGAGTAGTCCATGTCTCGCACAGCAAGGATTGACGACTGTATGGGCTCAAGGTACGGCCTGAATGAGTCGTCCAGCTCTCCCTCGCGTGTAAGCTGCTTTGACATCTTTATCGTGCGCTCGATTGCCTGTCCCGTGCCGTTGGTAACTGCGAACTCCACGTTCCAGTTGTCGCCGGCATCTTGAAAGGTCATGGACACCTGCGCAGCGTCAAGCTCGCTTGACGGCCCGACGGCTGTCAGCGAGTACTCAAGGCGGGTCCCGTCCTGTATGTTTGCGCCAACTTCCCAAATGTCCTCTTCAGTCGGCGGATTCAGAAAGGATGGCCCTGGGCCGGAAAACCCGCCGCCGGCTGCAATGATGCCAACGCTCACACTAATGCCCACTACAGCAAATACTGCAGTCATGATTACTACTTGCCGCTTTGGGGACACAGCATTGATCGGGCGTCAGTGGCTTTATATAGATTATTTCTCTGTTACGTCAGGCGTCACATATTCGCCAATTTGGTTGTATATCTTCAGGAACCTGTTACCCTTGTCTGTCGTCTTGTAGACCTGCTCGCCCTCGATGTATTCAAGCAGGCCGTTTTCTATTAGAACGGTCAGATATTCTTTTAGCTGAGCATATGACAGGAACGCTTTGTACATGATTTTGGTCTTTGTGACGCCACCGTTGGCAGCTTCTAGAATCTGAGCCGTTATGTCAGTTCTGCTCCTATATTTCACGTCTATAGGTACACAGATACGTCAATAAAAACATCTTGAAATAATTTAGCAGGAGATTTTTCACCTTCAAAAAAGAGGAAGGCTATGCGGGGCTCGTTGTTTCTTTCGTAGTGGTGTCTGTCAGCTGCTCCCTGCTGCTGCTGACCGTTTCCTTCACGTACTGCGCAGTCTCGCGCGCATGCGCGCGCGTCTCTTCAGCCGCAGTTATGGTCTCGCTTATAACGCCGCGCTGCTTCAGGTCATTTGCTGCGTCGTTTATCTCCTTAACGCTGTCGCGCGCTGCAAGCGCGGCCTCTCGAACGGCCTCTGTCAGTTCCTCTATGGCGCCGCTCTGCCTGACTATCTTGACGGTCTCTCTCATCCTCGCAGACTCTTCTCTTATCCGCTTTGCGATGTTCTTGATCGCTTCGGCGGTCTGCTCCGGTGTCATTTCCCTAATGTTTGTTGTTGTTGTGGAAGTGGTGGTGGTAGTAGTTGAGGCGGTATTATTGTGAGTCGCACTAGTGGACATTGATTTGTATATAGGTGGTCATCCTATAAAAGAAGAACCGTGCTCCTATTCGCCCTCGGTGAATATGCTCCGCGTCTCCCGTATCGCCTCTTCGGCATTGTGAAGCGTCCCCGACTTTTTCGATTCGACCACGGTGATCTTGAGCTCTTCCATCAGGCCAGAAATGGAGCGCAGCATCTCCTTTATGGCATCTACCATTTCTCCCATGTTCTTGCTATCGCCCATCGAGCTCATGGTGGTCTTGGCCGACTTGATAGTCTCCCTCGTCTCGTCGAGGATGCCTGAGCTCTTTAGCTCTATTACGACCTTTTCCATCCTTGTGCTGGTGCTGTCAATGGACTCAGTCATCTTACGTATGTTCTCGATGTTTGTTACCATTGCAGGATCCTTGAAGGATTCAATAACCTCGCGGGCAGTCTTGGCAGTCTCTTTTATTTTCTCAAGCGACTCTTGGACCTCAGGCGAGCCAAGTTCCCTTATTATTTCAACAGCGTCAGACGCAGTCTCTTTTATGTCTTTAAGCTTTTCTGCCATCTATCATAATAATGGCTTCCGGGTTAATTGCAGAGCGGACAAATTTCTAGCATTCATGTTCTATAACTTTTAGCTACTGCCCATTTTCATTATCCTGTCCTACAGCTTGGAAGGTACGGGCATGACTGACAGGCGCGAAATCCTTACGAGCTCTCACCCTGCAAAGGCGAGGTGGCCTTTATTGCATCCAGCGTCACAGGCCGGGCAAGCCGGTCGGCGGGCCTGACATCGACGACGGTGAGCGACCTTCCTTTGGGTCAGGATATAGGGGTCTGATGCAATCTCCATGATGCCGACCACTTGCTCTTCGTCAGTCACCGGTGTGGTAAAACAGCCTCCTATCGCCCTTCTTTATGCTCCAGAGTTGTTGTTTGAGAGCAAAAGGTTGTTTTTGCCATTCAAAGGATGGCAGGACAGCCTGGGACGTCAAGCTGGGAATAGCTGTAGTTTGACGGCTCTTGCTTAAACAGCCAGTATGCCATATAGCAGTAGCATATAATTTTTTGTACTCCGTAATATGAACTCAAAAAAGGCGCCATTACGCCACATCGGCTGTGGTGATTTTTTTCTTGTTCTTTTCTGTATCTACCGCCACACCTTCGCTAGGGCTTCTGGTATCATGAATCTTGTCATAATTGGCTTCATATGCCATGCAGCAGCCGTGCGGGGCAATGACATCGGAGACCTTGCCGTTCACGTCTGGCCCATCATTCTCTACAAGCATGCATTTGCCGCCACCTTGGCTTATCCAGTAGATGCAGTTGTAACAGAAATACCCTTCATGCAGGTTTGAGTCGGTAAACTTGTCATACTCGATGTATGACGCCTGAAGCTTGCTTCTCTTCTTGAACTTGGTGAGATTGTCTACTGCTCCAACAGCCTCTTTGATCTTTTGGCCAACATCTGGCATTTTTTAGCGGGCCTCCTCCTCATTTGGATCCCATAGCGTACACACGCCATGCGGAGCTATGACCCCGGACTCTTTTCCATTGACGTCCGGCCCGCTGTCTTCTACTATGGCGCAGTGGTTTTCTTTGATGAAATATATGCAATTGTAGCAGAAATATCCAGTGTGCAGGTCGGCATTTTTGAACTCGTCTATTTCCAGATAGCCTGAAACCGGCTTGGAAAGCTTGGGGTACTGCTTGTTGGTAGCGATAACTTCGCTTGCCATGATTGCATCACTGCCTCATGGTATAAAACAACTTTAGCAGTTTGTAAGAGAAATCAGCTGCCAGTACTTTTTTTCAGCTGTCTTGCCAGCCGCTTAAACCTTGACCACCGCAGCACAAACTTGCTGGCAATGATTGCACCCACGATAACCGCCCATACCCATAGAGGAGGACCTTCCACCTTAGTTTTGGGACACTAAGGGGATTTATGCCCTTGCATCTTTGCCTTGATCGCTTCCTTGAGCAGTCTTTCATAAATCGATATCGCCGCACGCGCGCCGGCAGCTGCAGCCAGAACGACATAGTGTCTATCCGTGTCCACGTCGCCAGCGGCATACACTCCCGCAACTGTGGTCTGTTGCTCTGCGTCGACCTTGACATACCCCTCGTAAAGCTGGCACCCAAGCTGCTCTGTAAGCTGGCTCTGCACCCTATAGCCGAGCTGGTAGAATATCACATCTGCATTGTAGTGCCTGCCGCTTGTGCATGCCAGCCGCTTGGCAAGCCGGCCGCGGCTGCCGGTGATCTCTGTTATGCTGTCGCTTACTGCATGAATGCCAAGTGCCTCCGCCTGCTTTCTTTCCTTTTCTTCTAGCCGGCAGCCGTCATGCAGAAACATCGTGATGTCCTGCGTCCAGCCAAGGAATTCCTTTGCATACGACAGCGGACTCTGCCCCGACACGATAAGCGCCAATCTCTTGCCGGTGGCTTCGTGCCCGTCGCAGTACGGACAGTGCCACGCCCCATGCCCGTCGAATTTTTGGAAGTTATTTATCCTTGGCTTGACATCTTCAATGCCCGTCGCGATTATCAAGTATTTTGCGCGAAAAGTCCTGCCGCCGGTCCTTACGACGAAATATCGCCTATGCCTTTTGGCGCTGCTCACCCTGCTCTTGATTGTCGTCACTGACTTTTTGTACTTCAGCACATCCTTCGATGCTTTTCTGAGCAGCGCTTTTGGCGAGACGTTCTCAAAGCCCAAGTAGCCATGCACGCGCCGGGTCATGGAATTCCTTGCTTTCCCGCCGTCAAAGATGACTGTCGGGACTAGGTATCGCCCGAGCAGGAGAGCGGCAGAGAGCCCGGCGTACCCCGCGCCAATTATTGCCACATCAAACGCGTTCACCCGCTCTGCCTTCCTCTTTTCATCGAGCAGGTTTGGCGCTTTTTTCTTCATAGACTAGTAACCCGGAAATGCTATAAAGCAGTATGTACGTGTGTGCATATGCGGCTGGAAAGCGTGAATTACTTCTGTGTGCACATTATCAGTTATGCACAAGTGCAGTGTGTGCGGGATGGTTTTTGTGAATTCTGGCGAGCTGGCAGAACATAGCGCCACGGTGCATCGCGATACGATGCTTCAATGCCAGTCGTGTGGCAGGTTCTTTGGCAGCAGGCAGGAGCTTGATGCACATGCAGCTGAATTTCATGCGGCAAGCCGCAATTTTTCAAAGCAAACCCCGGACGAAGAAAAAGAAAGCTCACTCCTCAGAAAAACTGACAAGGAAGAAAAGGCCCGCAGGCGCACCAGAGGCCCGTACAGAAAATCGCATGCGGCGTGATGATGATCAGTGTTTTATTTTATTATATATATATAGCCTGCAACATACTGCACGTGTATATGCGAGCAACCGTCAAGGATGGACAGAGAAATGGCAGGGGCTATTCGCTTGAAGAATTGAAGGAGGCAGACATTGACGCGCGGACAGCCAGAAAGAATGACGTGCCGACAGACGTGTGGAGGAAAACAAAGTACCCTAAAAATGTCGAGCAGCTAAAGTCGATGGCAAAAACTATCAAAGAATCGCCCAAAGACAAGCCGGACAAGAAGACAAAAAAGAAGAAAGACGAAAAATAATAATAATAGCTCGCGCGCATGATTCCTGTTCCAAAGATAGACAGGCTGGCAGGCATAGAGTGCTATTGTACCAGCTTTGAGGGCATTAGAGGATCGATAAAGCGGGAGAGCGACGGGTTCAGGGTGTCCGAGCTTGGTGACGAGTCGCTTGTAGGTAAGAATATCTCAGCTTCTTACGACGAGCAGCATCGCTACCCGCTCTACGTTCTGGAAAAAAAAGACATTGATTCAAACCACGCCCTCTTTGAAATCGAGCGGGAATGCCGCATCAGGCTCAGGGTAATGGGGATCAAGGATGCCAAGGCAACGACCCGGCAGTACGCGGGCATGAAGCGGGTAATGAAAAACCCGCCGGCAGAGTTGAAAAGCAGACACACGCGCCTCACCCTACAGGGCTTTACAAAGAGACCGCTAGGCAAGGAATCCCTTGCAGGCAACGAGTTCGAGATAACAGTTTACGACGCCAAGGCTTCTGATCTGTCAGATTTCGTCCCAGAGATAGACAAGATTGGCAACTTTTACGGCCTGCAGAGGTTTGGAAGCGAAAGGCTTGTGACGCACCTGGTCGGCAGGGAAATAGTCAGGCGTGACTTTCGGCGCGCAGTCGAGCTTTTGCTTTCATACACCACGGAATACGATACGCCGATGAGCAAAGAGATAAGGGCCAGGAGTGCCGACTCAAAGAACTATTCTCAGGTGCTCAGGGCCCTGCCGAAGGGGATGGACATCGAGCGGCAGGTGCTTTCGGCGCTTATCGCCGGCAAGGACGCAATTTCGGCGCTGCGCGCAGTGCCCATCACTATTCGCAGGCTGTTCGTTCAGGCGTACCAGGCCTACATCTTTAACAGATGCCTGAGCGCAAGCATACTGGATGGCGAGGACCTGCTTCAGCCGCAAACAGGCGACCTGTGCTTTGAAATGGAGGGGCCAGCGACCTTTGGCAGGATAATCAAGTTCGACCCTGCAGCAAAAACGAAGATGGTTCCGGCAGTAAGGATGGCCGGCTACACGTTTCAGCCCGGCAGGGGCCGGTTTGAGGGCATCACCAAGGAGATACTTGAGCAGGAGGGCGTGGCGGCAAAGGACTTTTACATAAAGGAGATGCAGGAGCTGAGCCAGCAGGGCGGCTTTAGGCAGGCGCCCCTTTGGTGCATCAATTTTGCCTACTGCAAGGACCCGCTTGTTGTCGTGTCGTTCAGATTGCCGAAAGGCTCTTACGCGACCACGCTTTTGCGCGAGCTCGTCAAGCCGCGGGACCCGGTCAGGGCTGGCTTTTAGCAGACACAATATATACAGGCGCCATGCGGTACAGCGTACACAAGACATGCTTGGCGGCCGGGACTTTCGCGAAACTATCCAAAAGGCGCTTGATAAGCTACACGAAGACCTGAGCGTCAACATAGACAAGAACAACAGCGACAGGATTCATGCCATTGAAGCGTCCAGCTGCACGAGGCTTGCCTACTATGATCGCAGGGATCCAATTCTTCCAGATAACCTGTCCAAGATCTCGGCCCTCCTGAGCAACGGCATGCGTCACTCCCTGAAGAGCGTGCGCGGCGAATACAGGGTTGACAGCCTGATCCTTGAGGCCGACGCGGACATGCTGATAGCCGACGATTACGTCGTGAGGTTTGAAGTCGTCCCCGCCCTGCCAGAAGTTCCGCACCCGCGGCACCTTCTGTACGTCAACGCCTGCCTCTTTGTGCTCAAAAAGGACGAGGGCTTTTTGATCTACATGACTGCCGACGGCAGGACAGTCGAGTTTTCCACAACCAAGAACAACAGGATGTTTGAAGAGATAATCAGGCGCGCAAGGGTGCTCAGCACGCTTTTGAAGGACAACAAGGTTCCGATAGTCGAGCCGTCTGACCTGTGTATTGGCTGCAGGTATTTCGAGCGGTGTTACGCGAGGAAGCAGGAAAAGGACGAAAGTTCTGGATTCATTCTGGAAGAAATATTCGGCGGCAGGCGCAAATAGTAATAAAAATTTGGGCCTTGCGCCGCCTAGTCGTGGCCGGCGCTGCTTGCGTGACCTTCAGACGATGTGTAACCGCTGCTGTATCTTTTTGCCCTCGACCCAAAGAGTATGCCTACTAGGAATACGAAGACTCCTGTCGTTACCGCGAACATGAACATTGCGTCAGCCATATCACCGCAATTTTTGCTTGAAACTTAATATCCTTATCGCATGGCGACGTTTCCTGCAATGATATTATCATAAAATGTCATGGGAATGTCATAGTAAACTCATGCTCTTGGAAATCTGTCTGAAAGTTTCCGCCTGTCAGCCTGAATGAATACATGCCTTCCACTCTGTACTGGGCTATGCCTTCGACCATGCTGTCCCAGCTGCTGGCCGTGAGGTTGTTCCGCTCTGCTGACTCCGTGTCCCTGAGCGTGATAATGCTGCCAGAGACAATTGGGATATCCGCCTGACCCGCCACAAAGCCCTCTGGGCTCACCCCGATGTCGCCCGAAGTCATGGTGAATTCGTCAACGTAAACGGTGTAGTGGATCGTTTCTAGAAGGACTGTGCTTGTATTAGGGTTTAGGACGTCAAAGGATATGTGGACGTCCGCGTTCCTGTCGTCGGTCCTTTCGGCGGTTATGTTTTTGATGGTAAATCCCAGATTGGCCTGTGTTGTCTGGCTCTGGGTGGCCGCGGTGCCCTGATTATTATCCTGCCCTCCAGGCAGCCTGAAATTCCCGGAGCCCAGAATGAAAAATATCGCTATTGCAATCGCGGCGATGCCGCCGCCTGCTACGTAAATGGCCTTTGTATTCACCACGATTGCTTTTTTTCTGCACCCTGACTACCTTTAAAGCTGTCGATTGAAGCAAATGCTTATACATACTGCCGCGACAGAAAAATTGCTGCAGTGCAGTACCACAAGGCCGCCCACATTGGCCGAGAGAGGGCGCAGAAAGCCCAGATGAAGCTGTTCGACTATGCTGGCTTTGCGATGCTGACCTACACCATCAAGCAGGACAAGGCAGGGTTTGAGCCGGTGGGAGAGGAAGAGCTGGCCGGCAAGATGACAAGGGGGAGCGAGGCGATGCTCTTTATCTGCGACAAAGATGGCTTTGCCAAGGCCCAGTCAAAGCCGATGCCAATAGATCAGGGAGAAGAAATCTACAAAAAGATGCTTGCCGACGGGATGCAGGAATTCGCCGGCGAGATCAAGACAGTGTCCTAGAACACGATGCGCGTCCCTGTCGCCTTGTTGACGATTGCGTTCTTTATTGTCGCAATGTCTGATCTGAGCACCACCGTCTGGATTTTCGACCGTTCTATCACTTTAAGGGCCACAATGTCCATCAGGTCATAGGCGCCTGCCGCAGAATTTTCTGCGCCGAGGATTTCAAGGCACTTTTTCACCGTGATTTCCTTGAACATCTTGGCGCCCTTGTTCTTATTCGGGTCGGAATCGTAAATGCCGTCAACATCTGTCGCATTCAAGAATTTAGAAGCCTTGACCTTTTCTGCAATGAGCGCCGCTGTGGCATTGGTGCTCTGCCCCGGGTGCAGGCCGCCTGTCACGATCACCTTACCGCTGACAGCCGCCTTTGACACCTGCTCTAGATCCGCTGGAACTGAAGGGTATGCTTGCTCTCCAAGTGCCGCTATCAACAATCGCGCGTTGAGCCTTGAAACCTCGATGCCCATGATGTCCAGCGACGCCTCGTCCGAACCAAACCCTCTTGCAATGTTGATGTAATGCCTTGCAATTTTGCCTCCGCCGGCCACCACCATGGGCTGGACCCGATCGCTTACTTCAGATAGCATGCCGGCATATTTTTTCAGCTCGACTCTGGCATCGTCGCCAAAGACCCTGCCGCTCAGCTTGATTACCACCCGCTTCCTAGTGCCCATGAACTCTGCCTCCTATGTACATGGACTCTTGATCACCCAGCACTTTTTTAACAGATCGCTCGACCTTCTCGCGATTTTCTGCCGTCGTATAAACCCGCAGCATATCAAAGAACCCCGAAATCGAGTCTACAAGCGGGATGTCAGACACAGGCATTTCGTAAACCCGCTCCTTGTCAACCACCAGCACGGAATACATCTCTTCCTTGCTAGGGGTGAGAGGCATGGAAGGGGCACGCGAGGCGTCGACAAAAACATAGTTCCGATCGACGCCTGCCGCATCAGCTATTCGCGACGCGAGGGTGTGAAGCGCCTTTCCATCCATTTTTTGCCTGTCGCGCTTGTGGAGGAATTTTTCGTACACAGTCTTGAGCAGCCTCCTGTCGCGGTAGTCCCGGGCCATCTTGGCAGCAAACGCGTACTTGCCATCTAGCGGGTACAGCCGCTCAAGGGTCGCCTCGTCTGTCAGAGCAAGGTAGTTTTCAAGCGAGGTGTCTGTAAGGCCGAGCACCTCGTCTGCCGCCGTCATGGAGTGTAGTAACATCACTTCGGCAGCCCTCACGGTCTTGTGGAAATAGACTGCCTTGAACATTTCATACCTGGAAATGAGCATAGATTCAAGCGAGTTCAGGGCCGACCTGTTTATCGCAAGCCGGTTCTTGGACACTTCAAGCGAACTTACGAGCCGGTGGCAGTCGACCTTGGCGTACTCGGCGCCCGTAAAGAGCCCATCTCGTGGCAAATAGTCCATGATGTCTGCGGATAGCCCGCCAGAGATTATTTCGTTCAGGAAATTTACCTTCTGCTGACCAAAGGAGAGCCGGCAAATGTGCTCGGGGCTGTGGCCGTGCTTCTTAAGGATGCCAGCAACCCCGCCCTGTGTGATTATCCTTTTGCCCATCTCCTCGTGGGACGTGTTGCAGCGGTACTCGAGCACTTCTTCAAACAGGTGCGAGAACGGGCCGTGCCCGATGTCATGCAAGAGCGCAGCAAGCCGGAGCTCCTGCACTACCTCTGCGTTGTCGATGTACCCCTTGTCAAGCAGGGTTTCGCCGGCAAGACCGGCGATGTGCATGGCGCCAAGCGAGTGCTCAAAGCGGGAATGCTGCGCGCTAGGGTAAACGAGGTGCGCGCCGGCAAGCTGCCTTATCCTGCGCAGCCGCTGGAACGCGGGGCTGTCGATGACCTCCTTTTCCACCTGCGAGAACCGGATGTACTTGTGCACAGGGTCGGTGATCTCGCCAGCAAAGTCCATTAACACTATATCACACAATTTGACAGGACTTAAACTTTCAACTCTTTCCTTATTACCTTCATTATCTCTTGGTGGACCTGATCCTTGCTCTTGGAGCCGTCAAGGACCTTCCACTTGTACTGCTTTGCAAACTTCAAGTAGTTCTTGTAGGCCCTAGCGGCAAGCTGCACGTCAGCCTCAAATACATCCTGCGTCTCGGCGCGCTTGGTCGATACGCTTGTATTGACCAGCAATACAAGGACAATGTCCTCCTTTGGCAGGCCCTTGTCAAGCCTCAAGAGCCAGCTAGTATCCATGCCGCTTGCCGCCCCGTAAATGAGATTTGACTGCCGATAGCGGTTCATGATGACTATTGTGCCATTCTCAATCATGCTCTCGATCTCTTTCTTTTTCTCCCAGCGGTTTGCAGAGAAAAGAAGGTGCTTGACCTCAGAGGGATAGTCCCGCCTGCCGTCCAGAAAAGCTCTGATCTCCATGCCGATTGGAGTAGTATAATCAGGGAAATCGAGTGTGACGCAAACCTTGCCGGACACCTTGAGGGCCTCCATGAGCATGCGCGACTGGATCGTCTTGCCTGCCTTGTCGGTGCCCTCGATTACTATTATCTTGCCCTTTGTATTTGCCACCGCCTGAGGGTCATATTAGCATCAATAAAAAGATGTTGAGCATTATTTGGCATAGGCTGGGGTTTATAACATTTTACATGCTGCACGTGCCGAGAATTTTAATCTAAAAAACCAACAAATTAAAATATTAACAAACATTGTGTAGAAATGGTCGTGGGATGGCAGAGGAGGTGCCTGCATAGCACAGTGAAAGACGAGAAATCAACCATCGCAATATTTGACACTTTCAAGACCCGCAAGAACAAGTTCACGGGCGAGGCAAAGAGGCAGAGGGGCATCATTACTCATTTAGCCACTGAGCAGAGCCCGGAGCTCCGCACGAGAACCTCGATAGCCCACGCAATAGCCAAGCAGCACGGCATCCTGTGGCAGAACATCTACTCTGGCATTTTCCGGGATCTAGACGAGGTACTCATCCCAGCCGGCGTGGTAAAAGAGGGCGGGAGGCTGCCGCTGAGGAGAGGTCCAAAGGCTCTCCAGCTAGAAGGTGTGCCATTCTACGAGCTGACGGACGCTGGCATACTCGTCGCGTCCTCGATAGAGGAGCTGGGCGACAAGCGCATGAAGCTGTTGCAGTCGTACATTTCTTCATTGCCGGCAGGAGACCAAAGTGCCAAGACGATGAGGGAAGGAATGCTCTTTTTGATGCAGGCTGCGCCGTCATTCATTTCGAAAATAATCAACGAATACATCTATGCCTACAGCATGGGCGCAATCGACAGCATTGCTCCGCTGGACGCCAAGAAGCTGAGGTCAGTCATTGCAAAGCAGATAACGGTAGAAAATGAGCTTGTTGAAGCATTTGCCACGATGCAGCAGGAAAACAAAGACCTCGTGAGAAACTTTTTCAAAGTCCTAACCTAGTTGCTACTACTTATTACTTGCCCTCGTACCTGCACGCAGGGCACCGGTATTTTTTCTGTTTGCCCTTGCAGCCCTCGCAGCGCCATATCCTTGCGTTGCGGCACTTGGGGCATGAGAAGCTTTCGGAGAGCTCGCCCGGCCTCACTTCCCTGCCGCAGGCGTTGCAGTTTGGCATGTCGTACGAACCGGCATACATATGTGTTGTGCTGGTTGCATATCCGTTGCCGCCTATTTTTACTTTTGTTGCTTTTCAAAAGAAAAAAATAAAGGATTTATACCATCTCGGCGAATTTAGGCCATGGGTATTGGAAGATACATGGCTAGAGAGCTAGCGAGAGAGCTTGACAGCAAGTCAAGAGAGTTCTATGAATTCGTGATGCCAGCCATCGACATTGCAGAGGAGGGCAGCGACCTAGTGGTCACAATCGACCTGCCGGGCTTTGCCAAGAAGGACATAAACCTCAGGATAACTGGCGACGTCCTGTCGATAAGCGCCAGAAGAGAGCAGGCGGAGGCGCTTGGCACCGTCTACTATAGACACAGGCCGGTCAAGATAGACAAGAGGATAATTCTTCCAATATCGGTGAAGGAAGAGGAAAAGGTAGTAGGCATGGCGACCTACGAGAATGGAGTCGTCACGCTAAGGATACCCATCCCCAAGATGACCAACATCCCGATAACTTAGAATTTCTTTTTTAGCGCCACCGCAACCGCTGCAGCGGCTGCAGCAAAGCCGCCATATGACAGGTAAGAGTTGTATGGCAGCATCAGCGCCGATCCGATGAAGAGCGCCGACGACAGGATGCTTGCGGCAAGCGCACTGTTGTTCTTTTCCTGCATGCTGTTGCCGTACGGCCCCTGCGTCTCCAGGTACATTTTCAAGAGGGGCGCAACATTCACTGAGTCCTGTATGCCCTTTGCAAACCTCTTTGCAGAGACCTTTACTTCTTCAATATAGGCGTCGCGCACAAGCCCTTCTTCTTCTAGCAGGTTTGCAAGCACCTTGGCGAACTGGAACGACACTTTGTGGTGGTAGTAAATGCCTTCCAGTATAGAGGCCATGCGCATATAGAGAGCGAGGTTCTTTGGGAGCCTGAAAGGAAAGCGGCTCATAGTCTTGTTAGCCAAATCTACAAGTGCCTTAACTTCCATCCTGTCCACCTCCCTTCCGTGCATCGACTGTATGCTCAGCGCGATGCCGCGCTCGACAACGTAACGGTTGACCGTCGGCTCGAGCGTTCCAAGCTCTATCAGCACGTTCACCGTCCTTTCCGGATCCTTGTCAAGCAATCCCAGGTACAGCCGGATAAGCTTGATGCGCGTCTCGCTATCGAGCCTTCCTACCATCCCAAAGTCGTACAGGATGAGCCGGCCGTCATCAGCGACTGAAATGTTGCCAGGGTGCGGGTCTGCATGAAATATGTTGTGGCGCAGGAGCATCTTGAAGAACAGCCTATGCACCCGCACCACTAGCTTTTCCCTGTCGATTCCCTTTGCGTCCAGTGAAGGAGCGTCCGTCACCTTGATGCCGGGGATGTATTCCATCGTCAGCACATGCTTAGTCGTCCGCTCAAGGAACACGTCCGGTATAATGACTGAAGGGTCGTCGGCAAGGTTGCTCTTTATCGTGAGCAGGTTCCGCGCCTCTATTCTATAGTCCATCTCTTCGTGCACTGTCTCGATAAACTGCGCCAGCATGCCTTCTGCAGAAAACCTCAGGTTAGGGTCGATAAAGCGCGTTGCAAGCGGCATTATCTTTTTCAAGACATAAATGTCGTCTTCGATGACGCGCTCGATGTCCGGCCGGCTGACCTTTACGATGACCTTGCGGCCGCCGGCGTGCTTTGCAAGGTAGACCTGACCGAGGCTTGCGCCTGACAGCGGCGCCGGGTCAAACTCTTCAAATGCGTTCTCTATCTTGCCCAGCTCGTCCTCTATTATCGGCTTTATTTTAGAGAATAGCGCAGGCGGAACGTCGTCCTGCAGCTTTGACAGCACTTCAAGGTACGGCTGGGGCAAAATGTCAACCCGTGTTGAGAGCCACTGGCCGAGCTTGATATACGACGGCCCAAGCTCGATGAACGTCTTGAGCGCCTTTCTGGCGTGACGGCGGTACTTTTCCTCGTTGACGTTCCTGCCCTCTCTCTTGACCCATTCCCGCCTGTCACGCCTGAAATTCAGGACGACTGGCAGCAGCTTCAGCAGGATTTTTGCCACGTGCAGCTTTGAAGGGCGCGGGTAGACCTGCGCCTCTTTTGTGGCAGCGATTCTCGCCCCTTCTTCCCTTCTGATCTGCTCTGGGCTTTCCATCTTTACTTTCTCCTCTTCTTCAGATTGTTGGTTGCGTCGTAAAGCAGCCTACCGGCGGAGGACCCTGCGATGTACCCGGCAAGTGCCGCCTCGATTGCAGCGTATCTGCCGCTCTTGCCTTCTTGCTTGCGCCTGCTGTAAGCAGCAGATGCGACTCTACGCCCGACAATGACTGCGGCAGCCGCGCCGGCAAGGTATTCAGGCGCGTCGACAAGCAGGTGCCCAAGAGGGTTCTTTAGCGGGTCAACCCTGTCCATGTGGACGGTGTAATGATTGTCATACTCGCGAATGTGGAGGTTGCCGTAGCGGTACTGCTTTCTGGCTCTATTTTTGCTCCCGAAGGCTGTTTCCTTGAGATCGACTATTGGTCTGACGGCCTTGGGCACAATGATGTTGCCTTCGCCGTCGATAAACTCCACGCCCAGAAAAGGCCGCGGATCGCATATAAAACTAGCGAATAGGTTTAATCCCCGCCTCACGCTCTAAAGGCGATGAGGGGCGTCAGGCCGATTGCGAGCAAGAGGATCTATTCCGGCGGCATCACGTTGAGAAAGGACAGGTTCTCGCTGGACGGCAGGATGATCGAAAAAGAGATAGTCGAACACTCGGACTCTGTCGGGATCGTGGCAGTCAGCGGTGGCGAGGTCATCCTCGTCACGCAGTACCGGCACACATCTGGCAGAGTGTTGCTAGAGATACCGGCTGGCAAGATCGAAAAAGGTGAGACGCCGAGGCAGGCAGCTGTTCGCGAGATGGCTGAGGAGATCGGCTACTCTGGCAAGCTCGAGCCGCTGATGAAATGGTACCTTGCGCCTGGATATTCTACCGAGCTCATGCACGTGTTTGTTGCGACCCGCCTGAGAAAGATAGAGCGTGGCCCACTGGACGACGACGAGAACATCAGGATAAAGAAAATGAAATTGGACGCAGCTGTCAGGAAATGCCTCAGCGGCGAAATCAAGGATAGCAAGACTGTTGCCGCTTTGCTGGCCTACAACCAGTCCGACTGAACCGGCTGGTACACCTTTTTCCTCGCGTCGTCGAGGCTGTTCCTCTCGATTATCAGCCCCTGCCGCTTGAGGTCGTCGACCGCAGCCTGCACGGTCCTCCTCGGCAGGTGGCTCATCGAGACAAGCTCGCTCTGCTCTATCGGGTGCTTTGTCCTTATCACAAAGTAGATAAACTTTGCCGCCGGCCCGCCCTCGGGGTTCCTGCGCAGATACGATATCCCGAACGCTGATTTTGAGAGAAAGCCTCTCCGCTGCGACTCGAGAGATGCGACCGCGTCCTGATGAACCTCGGCGAGGTTGACGCGCTGGCCAAACTCAGCAATGAGCGCCGACTGCTGCGATTCCAGCGGCGCCTCAAAGATGAAGGTGCTTGGGGGGTACTCGTTTGTGATCGCGCCCACAAAGCTCCACTTTACCAGGGCCTTCTCGTCGTATATGCCGACGTTGATCCCCTCGTTTGCCTCGAGCACTATTTTCTTGGAGCCCAGTTTCACGGCCTCCCCGATCTTGTCCAGCGTGTCGTCGACCCCCAGCTGGTGGCGCGGGTCCTTCTTGCCTACCTTCCACTGGAACTCGAGGCCGGCCGACTTAATCGTTCCGCTTACCTTTTTCTTTTGATCGAACGAAAGGTCAATGCTGTTCTCGCCTATTTCTATAATGTCAAAGCCCACTTTGGCGGCTTCCTTGACGAACCTCTCTAGCGAGCTCTCTGAAACGGCAAACTCGGTAATCGTGCTGCCAGTCGAGACGCGCACCCCAAAGTCGTGATAAAACTTGATCTTTCTCTTGAGGCTCTCTTCTGAGACCAGCATTGGAAGCGCCCCGTAGATCTTGACCACATCTATGAACGGTGCGATCATTGAGAAGTTCTCTTTGTCAATACCTTGCAGTTTGTCTATGGTGGAGGTCATGCCCTCTTTGCGTGGCTTTTTCGGGTCCACCCTGTTCTTTGCAAGGTCGTCAAGCATTAATTATGATATATGCAGATTTTGCGCATATTTTAATTTGTGGATTTCGAGGTTTCAAACCATCTCAATGGCTTATTCGCTGTGCTGATCCAGGCCCCAGCGGGACCTTACCCTTTCCTCAATCTTGCGGAAGATGATCCGGTCGAATATTATGCCTATCACGAAAACTGTGATCATTGTGGCAATGATGTCTTCCATTCTGTTGAATTCCCTCCCAATGCTCAGTATATGCCCAAGGCCATACAGGGTCGTTATCAGCATCTCGGCGCCAATGAGCGCGTGCCATGCAAACGACCACGCCTGCCTGATCCCAAGTACGAGTGACGGGGTCGCCGCAGGGATCATGACATGACGGAATAACGTGAAACCATTTGCGCCCATGTTACGCGCTGCGCGAAGGTAGATAGGAGGTATGTTGCGGATCGAGCTATAAGTCGTTATCATTACCGAAAATACAGAAGCCATGACGACTACGAAAAGTATTCCAAAGTCGTTGAACCCAATAAGTATGATGGCAAATGGCACCCAAGCAATACTCGGGAACGTCAAAAGCCCGACGGCAAACGAGCTCATCGTCTTGCCAAACCCGCGGAACTTGACCATTGCAAGTCCTACTGCCACGCCGATACCAAGCGAGATCGCAAAGCCGGCGGCGAGCCTAGCCAGCGATACACCTATTCCGATGGGCAGTGAAGAATTTTCTATCAGGTCGCCTATTGTGGTGACAATCATTGCAGGAGATGGCATCAAGTATGCGGGCCATATTCCAATCAGGAACACAAGCTGCCATACTCCCACAAACACCGCAAGGAACAGCACGATGTTAGCGGCGTCGCTTACGTCGAAGCTGCGTTTACTGGACTGTTTCTGCGCGTGTTTCTCTTCTAGCAAATTGAAAGTCCTCTTCCAGCGCATTTAGAATCTGCCTCTTGATCACAGTGATTTCGGGGCTGCCAATGTCGCGAGGTCTTGGAAGGCCTATCCCAAATTCTCGCTTGATATTGCCAAGCCGCGGCGACAGCACTATTACCCTGTCGCCGAGCGATAATGCTTCATTTATGTTGTGAGTGACAAACAAGATCGTCTTTTTCGTTGCCTCATGGATCTCCAGCAGCTGGTTGTTCAGCATGTCCCTTGTCTGCACGTCAAGCGCCGCGAAAGGCTCGTCCATCAGCAGGATATCAGGGTCCATTGCAAGTGCACGCGCTATTGCCACCCTCTGCTTCATCCCACCGGAGAGCTGGTAAATGTACGAATCTGCGAACCGCGACAGCTGCACCATGTCGATAAAGCGATTCGCGGCTTCCCGCTGTTTGTCTTTTGCAATTCCTGCCATCTTCAATCCAAACTCGACATTTTCTGAAACAGTGAGCCAGGGAAAGAGTGCGCCTTCCTGGAATATCACCAGCCTTCCGGGATCAGTGGAGGTCTTGTGCTCGCCCTTCACTGATATGATGCCGGAGTCTGGGTTGTCAAGCCCTGCAATGATGTTGAGCAGCGTGCTTTTTCCGCAGCCCGAAGGCCCCACAATCGTAACAAGCTCGCCTTCCTTGATATCCATGCTGACATTGTTCAGCACGATGTGGTTATTGGAGGCCTGGCCGTTGGCATAAGAAAAAGCCTTGGATACCTCCTTAACCTGCAGGATTATCGAGTTGCTGCTTTGTTTGTATTTAGACACTATCAAGGTTGATGCCTCCAGTACGGGTGCACAGAATATAATCTACTTCAAAGACGCAATCGCTGCCATCTAGGTGCATATTTTGCATCATTGTATCTCAGCCAGCCCTCTTCTGCTCAAGATGTCGTTTAGCAGCGTCAGGTCATAGATCTCTGACAGGTCGGGCCTCTCGTCAAAGAACCCGATGTCAAATGCGTCGTTGGCCGACTTGACCAGCGATTGCTTTATCGGATCCCATGTCAGCGTCATCCTAGAGAGCCCTGCTTTGAACTCGTCTTCAGGTATGGTTTTTCCTGTGAGTTTTTCGAGCTCAGCATTGAATACAGCGACTGCTTCATCCTGATTTTCGTTTATCCAGTTTGTTTCATCAATATGCGCTTCCAGCAGCTTGCTGATTATTTCGGGGTTCCTTTCCAAGTAATCGGTTCTAGCTATAATGTGCGCGGTGACGAACTCGCCTTCAGGCCACAGCTCTCGCTCGTCCAAGAAGATTCGCGCATTGGCTTCTTTGACCAGCTTGGCTCCCCAAGGTTCTGGCACCCACGCGCCGTCGATGTCTTTCTTTACCATCAAGGTGACAATGTCGGCGTTCTTGGCCGGAAGCACCTCAACGTTGCCGCCGTTTTCTTTTGTTTCATAGCCATTTTCAAGCAGGTACTTGCGCAGCGCAACATCCTGCGTGTTGCCAAGCTGCGGAGAAGCAAATTTCTTGTTGGCAAAATCATCCACTGAATCAATGCCGGCATCGTTTCTAACTACAAACACAGCACCTCCACTGGCTGCGCCTGATAGGATTCTCAGCGCTTCGCCGTTAGACTCAACGTAGCCGTTGATTGCAGGGTTTGGACCTATGTAGGTCACGTCAATCTGGTTGGCGAACAGCGCCTCGATCGCCGACGGGCCAGCGTTGAATAGCTGCGTCCTTACCTCAACATCGTTTCCCAGAGCCTCCTGAAAGTCGCCGTTACCAAGTCCTATGACTGCCTGCGCGTGGTTGATGTTAGGGAAATAGCCGATTCTTAGGATTTTTGACTCAGACCCGCCAGAGCCGCCGTTACCGCTAAATAATGTTCCAAAGGTCGGTATTGAGGTGACGATAACCCCGATGACTATTGCGGCAGCGATGCCGATCTTGATCCTATTATCCATTAGCACATTTGCTAGCTATGCCATTTAATACTGCTTTTAATCATGCAAAAAATGAACGTTATGTGCAAAAGGCAGCTGCAAATACCAGAGCAAGACGCAGCAATAGCATAATGCAAAGAACATGCCAGTCCTGCGCCTATCGCGCTTGACAAGCGCATTTGACGCAAATTATATTCCACACTTGTATAATTTGTCCTATGCAACATGCAGAATCGCAGCAAAAGGATCAGAGGAAAACGGGGCCGGTCTATTTCCTGATATGCGAAGCATGCTTTTGGTGCGCGTCGTATCTCGACAATGATGCCGTTGCCAGATGCCCTTCCTGCATGACGGGGCCGATAGAGTCGATTCCAATTTCATCCGGCGAGCAATACGGGTTTGACTATCATCCAAAGCGAGGTGTGACACTAGAGTCTTCCACCATAGTGCATTGATATGACCCGCTTTAACAAGAACAGCTGCAGGGCTTGCGGCTGCCAACTGTCAGTAACTGAAACCTGCAAACGTTGTCGCGAGCCGGTCCACTGCGAGTGCAGCAGGTGTGACAGGATGGATGACTCGCCACATATCCATAGAGTAGACTCATGGGGATTTGTACAAGAGCAACTGATTGCATGTTAATGATTGCCCGACTATTCTGAAGGTAGATCAGCAGTATCTGACTCTTTTTCTATCTCATATTGCACTGCGGCGCTCTTTGCCGCATCGATGATGAGCTTTGCGACGTAGAGCTCGATTCCAAGGATGGCCGCAATGTCGGTCGGGTTTGAACGCAAGAGGGAGTCAAGTGACGTAAACCCGGCAGCCATAAGCGAATCCTTGATGCCTACAGCTACCTCTAACATCTGGATGCCGGGGTTCATGTAAAAAAATAGTGTGGCAATCGAACATATAATGATTGTAGCAGATTGCTCTGTCCGATCCTGGCGGATTTTTTCCTAGAAAGTTTTTACTACTATTACTGCGCCTCTGCTGTGTTGTGCGAACGCACGCTTCTTAGCGCGTCATGCACCTGGTTGCGGAAAAGGGTCAGCCCTATCCTTCTGGCGTACGGCTGCCCCTTTGCAAACGACTCAGCAAGGTTGGCGACAAACTCCATGTCCACCTTTGGAGGCATTGGCGTCGTATAGGCCCGTCAGGAGGTGGATTGCGCCCGGCCCGGACATTGCAACGCACGCGCCCAGCTTACCGGTGTATTTTGCATAGGCGCACGCCATGAACGCCGCCGACTCTTCGTGTCGCACGAGGATGAACCTGATCCTGTCCTTCCTCTTCCTGAGCGCTTCCATGAACCCGTTGATGCCGTCGCCAGGCAGACCAAAGATGACCTCCACGCCCCAGTCAAGCAGCGACTCGGCCACAATGTCCGCGGTCTTGTTGCCCTGCTGCTCTGCGGCCATACGGGAGTGTATATGCCCTGATAAGTTAAGTAGGTTTTAAAGCGGCCAGCGAGTCAGCCTTTGGCAATCCTGTCTATAGTGTTTGCAAGCTTGATGTCGTAGTCGCTTATGCCGCCGACATCGTGCGTTACAAGGTCTATCCTGACGCGGTTGTAGACGTTGAACCATTCTGGGTGGTGGTTCATCTTTTCCGCCTCCATAGCGACCCTTGTCATAAAGCCAAACGCCTGCACGAAATCGTCAAACTCGAAGGTCTTGTTCACCTTGCCGTTGACTACTTTCCAGCCGGAGAGCTTGGCGACTTCCTGCGCTATTTCTTTCTCTGACAGCTTACGGTAATCGTCGTCTTCCTCTGACATAAAAATAGGAGGGCGCTACGTGCCTAATACGTCTTGCCACCTAGAAAGGGCATTACATCGTCTTTCTTCTTGCCGCTACTATTATCCCGCCGATTCCGAGCGCGGCAGCCACTGAGGCGATGCCCACTGGGAACTCGGGCACCACAGTAAGGCTCGACTGCACCGACTCGCTGCTTCCCCTTATCTTTTCAACCTTGACGGTGAATGCCCCTTGCGACGTAAAAGTCATGTCCTGCGATGAAATGCCTTCCGCCGTCGTCACGCCTCCTGCACGGGACACTTCGTTGCCGTCCTTATCCAGTATCACGAGCTCGTAGGTTGCCGAGGATATCGGTTGGTCATCAGACTTGTCGGCTATCCTGATGCCAAACGTCACTGGCTGCTCTGGCAGAATCTGCTCCGGCCACGTCAGCGACACCTTGTAATTTTCCGACTCGGGCGAGGTCTGTGCAACATGGACTTCATTTTCCGGGTCCGGCGGGCTCAGCGAGAAAACGGCTGCGTCAGGCGACAGGTTCTCGGACTTGACCCGCTCGGCTATGTTTATGAGATTCTGCTTTGAAATAGTAAAGTGGACTACGGTCGTGTCGTCCCCTGAGAAGCTTGTCGGAACCACAAACACTGGAACGTCGATGCCATTCACCTTGCCGCGCAGCGAGTCCTTGTCAAAGTCTGCCATCTCTTTTGGTATGAATACCTCTGTGTGGAGCATGCCCATCCTGCTTGGCAGGTCGGAAGTCCAGTCAAACGGCATCGAAAACTCGATGGTCTTGGTATCGGGCTGGTATTCTGAGCTGTCGATGGCACCGTAGTAGTTCCTGATCTTGACTTCGTATGTCTGGCTGCCTTCCGCGACGCTGATCATTTCTTCGCGGCCCGGAGTCACCCACACATCGTATTGCAGGGGTTCGGCTACCTGCGTCCGGGGAGTGTCTACGGTCCATATCTCGACGAACAGGTTATACAGGCCGGGCTCTGTAAATATCGGGCCTTCAACCACCACAGGTCCGCCTCTGTTCCTTATGCCGCCCAGAAATGGCTCTGCCTCGCCTCTTGCGACCGCTGATTCAGTATCCCTTGGAACTATTTTTATCTGCAGGTCTCCCTCGGGATCGTAAAAGAAGCCCTGCCCTCCAAACTGGCCGCCTTCTGTGACGATCGGGATTTCCCTGCCATCCTTTTTAAAGAATATGCGATAGTTCACGTGCTGGAAGTTCGCGTTAGTGTTTTCGTCAAACAGCCTTGCGTTGATGTAAACCGGCTGGCTCATGTCTGTTACTACAAGGGGCTCTAGATTGACAAAGAGGCTCACCTTCTTGCCGCTGAAATCCGCTGCAGGGGGCTGATGCCCGCCATGGGCAAACGCTCCCGGCAGCGCCGGGACGGCAACAATCATTACAGCGACGAAAAATGCGAGCGTTAAAACAGGACGGAGAATTTTCTTCCTCTCAGGCATTTCTAGAAACGAAAATTCTTACACGGTATATATTGGTTATTTTCTCTCGCGCTGAAATCCCAAATACTATTAATATCGACCCGACGACAAACTGACCTAGTAGTTTTACCCGGATGGGTAGTCTAGCCTGGTTAGGATACCTGTCTTACACACAGGTGGTCGAGAGTTCGAATCTCTCCCCATCCACTCTCTTGTTGCTCCTAGCTGGCGACACGTTTTCTCCTGTCGATTATCAAGATGATGACGCCGGCTATCATCACCAGTACGCCGGCGATGGTGATGCCGGCCCCAGCAAGGATTCCGCCAAACGCGTCGATATTTACCTGGTTGTTCGCCTCCACGCCTGGTAGGCGGCCAAAGACGACGTCCACGCTGGTAGGCGACTGGCCAACGTTTGCAACAGTCATCCTGTAGATGCCCTGAACCGCTGGGTCGGCGCTCAGGACTGTGTTCTCCGTAAAGATAGAATCGATCGCAGTCGAGCCGTCCGGCGTCACAAGGACAGCTTGGAGCTGCGCGTCTGGATCCAGAGAGTTTACGAGTACTGAAAGCGGCCTTGAAATATCCGTCACCTCAAGCGTCAGTTCCTTTGACTGCCCTGCTTCAAGCGGCGTGCCCTGCAGGAAGGTAGTTTCTCGCTCAAACTGCGCCGCCAATGGCACCGCCCAAGCGATCGTGACTATGATGCCAGCGACAAATAGCGCCGCGCCGGCTATAAGGACATAATATCCCCGCTTCAAGCCACCCAAATATGGAACTGCTTGTTTTTAAATAGAATTGCTGCTGCTGCTGCTTTCTGTCAATGCTTCCATCTCATACTTTTCTATCTTCTTGTGACCTGCCATCCTGACATGATCTTCTGCGTCGGAGCGGAAGAGAAAGTTGTTGCCACACTCGTGGCACACCCACACATAGCTCAGATCCTCGCGCATGGTATGCGCACGAGTACTCTCATACGATTTAAGAAGTAAGTAGAGATTTACTGCGGCATTTGTCAGGTAGCAAACTTCTCAATTATCCTGCCGATGCACTTGGTAGTCTTGTTCAGGAGGTCAATCCTTGCAAACTCGTTTGGCGAGTGAGTGCGGGCAAACATGTACGTGCTCCCTACGGAGATGCAGGGCGCCTTCAGCACCTTTACAAACGAGTACATCGGCCCTGTGCCGGCAGAAGACACTCTGGTAATCGACGAGCCAAACGTCTCTTTGGCGGCCCGCTCGACCTTCCGTACAAACGGGTCGCGGATGGGCGTCCGGGCAGCCGCCTCGCCATGAGTGAATTTCACCTCAATGTCGGCAAAGCCATGGCGCTTTAGGTGGCTCTTGAGCCGCTCAAGCTGCTTTTCTGGCACCATGTCCGGCACAAGGCGAAAGTCTATCTTGACCACCGCCTGCGCGGGCAGCACCGTCTTGGCGCCTTCGCCTATGTAGCCGGAGTTAAAGCCGGCGATGTTGCAGGTCGGCATCCCGACAAGCGCCTTCCTGACATCTGCGCCCTTGGCGTTTTTGACGAACCTGTCGATGCCGTACTCACGCTTGAATTCCTTTTCGTCAAATGGCTCCTTTGAAATTACTACAAGCTCTTCTCTGGTAAACGGCCGGACTTCTTTGTACCAGTCCTTTATCAGGATCTCGCCGCTGTTCCTATCGCGCATCGTTGCAAGCGCGGAGACAAGCCGCCAAGCCGGGTTCTCTATCAGTACCGCAAGGCTTGAGTGGGCGTCTCTTGAAGGCCCTCTTGCTACCAGCTCGACATACAGCAGACCCTTCATGCCAAGGCTGATTATCGGCCGGTCCTTCGTGTCGATGCAGCCAAACTCCCATATCACGCCATCGCACCTGAGCCTGTCTTGGTATTTCCAGAGGTACTGCTCTACGTGCACACTCCCGACTTCTTCCTCGCCTTCCACCATGAACTTGACGTTACACGGCACGTCGCCTGTCTTTCTCAGGAAATACTCGACTGCCTTAATGCGGGTTATCAGCTCGCCCTTGTCGTCTGTCGAGCCACGGCCATGAATGTAGTTGCCCTCGACCTTGCCGCTGAAAGGCTCGTGCTCCCACAGCTCCAGCGGCTCTTCCGGCTGAACGTCGTAATGATTGTAAAACATGAGGGTCTTGCCCGGGTTTGACTTTGACCTTACTTCGCCGTATACAATCGGCGATATACCCTTGTCGTCAAGGTACAGAACTTCAGAGCTGATGCCGGCCTTTTGCATGATGTTTGCAACAAGGTTGGCGCATTCGACTAGGCCCTGCTTTTTTGCAGAGACACTTGGCTGCCGGATCAGGGTCTGGAGATCTGCGACAAGGCTGTCCATTTCAGAATCGACAATGGCGCTTATGGAACTGCTCAATGTACTCTAGAGATTTGACAATTGAAAATAAAGGTTGCTTTTGGAATATGAGCTGGCGACTATTTCTATTTCTTCTTGTTATAGTAAAAAGTAGGGTTCTTGAGCTGTTACAGAGCCTCTGCCCAATAACCTAGACATCTGAACTAGCCCACTCTACAAATGCAAAGCCATCTCCTGCCCATTCTGTGAATTTCCTGACGGCAATCGCGTGTGGCTCTGTCATGACAAAGCGCCTGAGAGAGCCTTCGCCCTCACGGATGGAAAGCGTCCAGAAGTGCTTTTTGGGGAAATCAGCATTGACGGCGTATACTTTTTTATGCCTTCGGTTTCTTTTACTTGTTTCATTACTTTTGAAGTCATTAGCTGGAAAGGGATCATGTATCGCCAGCTCCTCGCGGCAGAAAAGTAGCAACACAGATGAATTCTTCCTGTACGACGTTAGGATTCTCCGTTACGGTTGCCTATGCAAAAATCCGTTGAATGAGTTATTTCAAGATACTTTGTTTTCCGATAAATAAAGGCCGCTTTTACTCGTTGGGCCCTACCTTCATCCTAACCGTGTCAGGGCCTACAACCTCAAATGGCGAAAATCCCCTTTCAGACACATCTGCCAGCACGTTGTAGAACACCCATACTCCAAAGATAAAGGACAGGACGGCCGGGATAACCAACACGATCCAGATGCCGCTTGCCATATACGATATCATTAAGGCAATAGCAAATAAAAGTTATCGCTGTCACGAATGATGCATTTATAACCATCCTAAAACTTTTTTCTCCTCATATGTCCAACTCCATCTTCTTGTCTCCCAAGTCGATTGCCGTCATTGGAGCCTCGGAAAAGCCAGGTGTGGGCAAGACTATCTTTTACAATATAGCCAAGCACTTCAAGGGCAAGATTTACCCCATTAGCCCGTCGAACCCGACTGTGGGCGGCCTGACGGCGTACAAGAGCGTAATTGAAGTCCCCGGCATGGTGGATCTTGCAGTGGTGGCTGCGCCCAGCAAGTTCACACCCGCAGTGATGGAAGAGGTAGGCCAGAAGGGCATCAAGGGCGCGATCATTGTTTCAGCAGGGTTCAAAGAGGTCGACGAGGTTGGCGCCAAGCTTGAAAGGGAGATTGGCGAGATTGCAAAAAAGTACGGTATCAGGGTCATCGGCCCCAACTGTCTCGGGATAATGAGCCTATCAAAGGACAACATGATGAATTCTACTTTCTTGAAGATTACCCCAAAGCACGGAGGCATTGCCCTTGTGTCGCAGAGCGGAGCAATCTGCGCCGCAACCGTCGAGGACGCAGAGGCTCAGAACATTGGGTTCTCTAAAGTCATAAGCATGGGCAACAAGGTAGACATGGACGAAAGCGACGCTCTAGAGCTTTTGGCGGAAGACGAAGACACCAAAGTCATTGTAATGTACCTTGAAGACATCCGCGATGCAAGACGGTTCATGGGCATCGCAAGGCGGATAACCACCGAAAAGAAAAAGCCCATAATCGTGCTTAAATCAGGAAGGACTGTAGAAGGTGCCAAGGCGGCCGCTTCACACACCGGCGCACTTGGCGGATCTGACGCAAACTATGAGGCGGCGTTTGCTCAGTGCGGCGTCATACGTGTAGACACGATGGGCGAGCTGTTCGACCTTGCCACCGCGTTCTCAAAGCAACCACTGCCAGACGGAGGCGTAGTCATTGTCTCCAACGCAGGCGGCCCTGCAATAATTTCTACAGACGCGTGCTCCAAGTATGGATTGAAGATGGCTGACATTTCGTCTATCCGGGATGCAATAGCCGGTGTCATACCTACGTACGGCTCGCCAAGGAACCCTGTGGACATTGTCGGAGACGCCGACTATATGCGGTTTGAAAAGGTATTGCTTCAGGTCCTCGCGCACCCAAACGTGGGCTCTGTCGTGACCATGTGCACCCCTTCGGCGACTCTGAACTACGACGACCTTGCAAGGACGCTAGTAAAGATGTCGCGCCAGTTTCCGAACAAGACGATACTTGCATCGCTCATGGGCCTTGCCGAAGGAGTAGAAAACAGGACGATAATGTCTGAAGGCGGCGTCCCGTACTACCTGTATTCAGAGCCAGCAATCAGGACGCTCAAGGCGATGTACGATTTCAAGAAGTGGATCGATGCCTCCTCGACTAAGGCGCCCACTTTGCAATTTACCAAGGACACGGCCAAGGTCAAGTCAATTTTTGAGGGCGTCCGCAGACAGGGAAGGGCAAACCTTCTTGAGGAAGAGGGCTATGAAGTGCTCAAGGCGTACGGGTTTCCGACTCCAAAGAGCATCCTTGGCACCACCGAAGACGAGTGCGTAAGCGCTGCCGAAGAGATAGGATACCCCGTGGTCATGAAGATAGCGTCGCCGGACATCATACACAAGTCAGACGCAGGTGGCGTCAAGGTAGGGATCAAGAACGATGATGAGCTGCGCGTGGCGTTCCGGGCGATAATAGAAAGCGCAAGAAGGTACAAGGCCAACGCCAAGATAAAGGGAGTGCTCGTGCAGGAAATGATCAAGTCTGCCAAGGAAACAATACTTGGTGCAAGCCAGGATCCCACGTTTGGGCCAGTCATAATGTTCGGCCTCGGTGGCATCTACGTGGAGGTGCTCAAGGACGTCGTCTTTCGCGTTGCCCCCATCGATGGGCGCGAAGCTACGAACATGGTTGAGTCAATCAAGACCATAAAACTGCTAAAGGGTGTCAGGGGAGAAAAGCCATTTGACCTGAGGGCTGTCGCAGATTCTCTCCAACAGCTCTCCCAGCTGGTGATCGACTTCCCTGAGATAAAGGAGTTCGACATCAACCCACTTTTGGTGCTCGAAGAAGGAAAGGGGACCAGAGTAGTTGACGCCAGAATAATCCTGAAGAGCTAACTAGAGCCTGCTGCCGCAGTCGGCGCAGAACACAGAGTCAGACTCGTTCTCGAAGCCGCACGCTGGGCACATGCCTCCGGCCGTTGAAGCCGTTGTTGTCTGGGTCTGTGCAGTCTTGAGCAGGACAATGTCTCCAATCTTTGAGATGCCGTCCCACGGAACCTCCTTTTCGCCTATCTTGATAGTTATCTGCGCGGTCCTGCCAGTCCTGCGCAAGCCTACCTCTTTAATCCTGCCTATCAGCATGGCCTCGCTGTCATAGGCAGACATGCCGACAAGCGATTGGATCGGAAAGTAGTTTTCGCCTGCCGCCACAGTAGTAGCTGGAACAGCGGCGATATCTGCTGAAGCCAGTCTTTCTTCAATTGCTGGCTGCTGTGTCTGAACCTGCGGGGCAGCAGGGGCCTGTTGTTGTTGTTGTTGTTGCATCTGGACGGTATCGAACTTTCTGTACTGCGCAATCGTGGCGCTGCAGGTCCTGCACTTGTATTCACCTTTCTCTATAAGCGTGACGCCCTCTCCCAGCTCTTCGTTAGGGTTTTCGTACGTCACCGCCGGCGAGCCTTCATACTCTTTTTCACACTTGTTGCAGTGGTATTTCACGAATCTGTCCTCTTCCAGCCTGCCAATGCCTGCAAGAAAGAGCTCCGGGCCTCCAAGGTTGCCTTTCTTTTGCTCTTCGTCAGTTATCCTTGCAATGGCGTAGCCGCCAGAGCCGCGCAGCTTCTTTTCGGCCATGTCTTCAGCCATCATGATGTGTGTCCTTAAGCTTCAATTGTAAGTTATTTAAATCTGGCGAGGACCTACCATGCAGCCCCAAATCAATCCATGATTAATATACGGTAAAGAATCAATGGGATGATAGCGACTGTTAGTGAACGCCGTAGCAATATTGCTGTACCGGAACCTTGTAGCGTCCATCGACAAGGTGTTCCTCGTGTGGCAGGTCGTATTTCCCATCGTCTACATCTTTATTGCCGGCTACTCTTATTCTGCGCTCATTGGCGGGCAGGGCGTCCCGATAGGTAGCAGCGCCGTGCCCTACCCTGCGTACCTGGCTGCAGGCATGATAGGCTTTAACATGATGAACAGCAGCACGATAGCCGGCAGCATGATCTGGAACGATAAGCGAAACGGCATGTTCCAGCAGATCCTGGTGATGCCGTTTGCAAGGATTGAGTACGTCGCCGGCAACATCATTGCCATCATGCTCATGGGGCTTGCAAGCGCAGCCCTCATCCTCGTCGCAGGCTCCCCAACGCTTGTCGGGAGCGCAGTGCCAACTCTCGTGGGCACGCTTTACGTGCTCTACGCCCTGATAACGGGCGCGATATTCTTTGGCTCTATTGCGGTAATAATATCGACGAGGCTCAAGAGCAGCGAAGGATTCAATGTCATTGTAAACAGCGTGTTCCTGTTCTTTTCATTCGTCAGCACGGCGTTCTACCCGACGCAGGGCGTGCCGGATGCGCTTAGGACGGCGTTCTACGCCAACCCGCTCACCTACATCGTAGACGTGACAAGGGCAGGCATCTTTAACCAGATAGACACTTTTGTCAACATCGAAGCCGGAATTATTGCCGCGTTTACTGCAGCGGCATTCTTCCTTGCCACCCTTTCAATGATGAGGATGAAGATCTAGGCTGTCCCGTTGCCTATGACAGTGAGGAAGACTTCCTCCAGAGTCGGCGGGTTCACAGAGACACTCTCTATCTGGATCCCGTTTTTCGCAAGTGCCTCGATTATTTTTACGAGCATCTCTTGAGCTTCTGCAGAGCTTATCCTTATCGTGTCCTGCGCCGGCGCTTCAACTACAGAGGAGCTTCCCGCTATCGGCCGGATTATCCGCATGATGGACTGCGCGGAGGGGTCCTTTAGCTTTATCTCTACCGCCTTGACGCCGCCGTACTTTTGCTTCAGGCCGGCCGGTGTGTCGGTTGCGATTATCCTGCCCTTGTTGATTATCGCGATCTCGTCGCAGAGGTACTCCGCCTCTTCCATGATGTGAGTAGTGAAAAACACCGTCAGCCCGCCCTGCACGTGCTTTTTCACGTAATTCAGGAGCGTGCGGCGCGCCGCCGGGTCCAATCCAACCGTTGGCTCGTCAAGGAACAGCAGATCCATGTCGTGCATGAACTCCCTTGCAACCTGCACCCGCCTCCGCTGGCCTATTGACAGCTCATCGTTTTTCATGCTCCGGAACGACATCAGGTCAAATTTTTCTGTCAATTCCCTCGCCCTGTCGCGCCGCTTTTCTGCAGGCACCCCCCACATCAGACCATAGAGCTCGAGTGCCCGCTCGACTGTCAGGTTCGCCTCAAAGCTGGGCTCCTGCAGCACCACGCCCACCCTTTTCCTTATTTCCCTTGAATGCCTGACGACGTCCCTGTCAAATATCTTGACCGTGCCAGAAGTCGGATGCACAAGTGTAGTGAGCACCTTTATCGTGGTGGTCTTGCCTGCTCCATTCGGGCCCAGAAAGCCAAATACCCTGCCGTACTCTACGGCAAACGATATGCCGTCCACGGCGAGCACCTGCCCGTAGCTCTTGCGCAGGTCAGAAATGTCAATGCAGGCTTCCATAGCCACCTAAGGGCAGTATTACGGTCTAATTTCTGTATTGTGTCATCAAAAGGATGAAGCTGCCCGGGAGACGACCTCTGAAAGCGCAGGGTGGATGTGCACCGTCCTAGCGATGTTGCCTATGGTGATGCCGGCTTTCATGGCAATCAGCACCTCGTGTATCAATATCGAGGCGTGGGCCCCGATTATGTGGCAGCCAAGTATCCTGCTGTCTTTTCTTGACGCGAGGAGCTTTACAAAGCCATCCCTGTCTTCTATTGCCTCGCCCATGGTCGTCCTGATGTACGGGTAGACCGCCTTTGCGTAATCGGCCCTGTCCTTCTTCAACTCCTGCTCGGTATGGCCCACGCTGGCCACCTGAGGCCAGCTGAAGATCGCGTGTGGCATCGCGGCATAGTCGACTGCGACTTTTTTGTCAGCATGCATGATGTTGTTGAATGCGTACTGCGCTTCGTGGTTGGCGCTGTGCTTGAACATATATCGGCCCACAGCGTCGCCAAGCGCAAATATCCCCTTGACGTTTGTCTCGAGGTACTTGTTGACCCTGACAAAGCCCCTGCCGTCCACCTGCACGCCTGTTTTGCCAAGGTCAAGCGTGTCAGAGTTTGGCGTCCTGCCAGTCGCCACCAAGAGCTGATCTGACTCGAGGCTTATGACCTTGCCGGAAGAATTCCTTGCCTTGACAAAAAAAATGCCGCCGTTCTTTTTGCCAACAGACTCTGTGTCATAGCCAAGGTAAACATTGCATTTCTTGGAAAACACTTGCGTGAATTTTCTGGCGACCTCTTCGTCTTCATGCGGGATCAGTAGGTTGCCGCGCTGCACGATGTTGACCTTGGTTCCAAGTGCGCCAAAAAAGTGCGCCATTTCTGCTGCGATGTACCCGCCGCCAATTATCGTGAGCACGCGTGGCTGCTTTTTCAAGCGCAGGGCTTCGTCACTTGTCATAAAGCCGCTCCCGTCAAGTCCATGTATCTTTGGAATGAAAGGGCGGGTGCCTGAAGCTATCAGGATCTTGTTTGCTTGAATTGTCTCATTGCCGACAGAGATCGTTTTGTCGCCGATAAACCTGCATTCGTGCGAGAACAGCTTGGGGTTGTCAATTTCAGAAAACGCGCTTCTTATGCAGTCTGACTCTGAATCGACTATGCCAGTGGTGCGCTTGGCGATGCTTTGGAAGTCTATCGAAAACTCGCCAACCTTGACGCCGAATTGCCCGGCGCTCCTTATTGTTTCGGCGACGTCGGCACTGTGTATCAGCAGCTTTGAGGGTATGCAGCCCCGGTTAAGGCATGTGCCGCCCATCCTGCCCTTTTCGACGATAGCGACTTTCATGCCGCCGTGCTCTGCCGCCGCGTTTGCCACGTCAAGGCCGGAGCCGCTTCCAATTACTATCAGGTCGAATTCCTGCATGACATACTATCAGAGTATTTTCAGATAAATGTGTGGTTGTTTTTCCCTCTATCAAGATATATAGGCAAGTGTGATAATGATTTTCCAGATAGGAGGTTCCCTGAAAAAGCTTGTCGTCCCATGATTTTAAGGACATGCTGGAACTTGTGCTCAAGCAAAGGCCTGAGCTGAACCCTGAACAGGTTAGAGATCTAATAGACGAAAAAAAGCGCAGGGTCGGCGCAGGTTACCTGACCGACCAAGGCGCGCTTTTCCTAGTTGCAGCAGACCTCGGGATCTCGTTTGACAGCATCCCCAAGGCGCAGTCGGGATTGAAGGACATTTACGTTGGGGCAAAGGAGGTGACGGTCGTCGGCAGGATAATGAATGTCTACCCAGTCTATAAGTTCACGAGAAAGGAGAGCAACGAGACGGCCGCGACCCGCACGCTCGTCATTTACGATAAGGACGCTAGGGTGAAGGTCAAGCTGTGGGACAGGCACGTGGGGATACCGGACGAGATGGGACTGCAGGCAGGCGACCTTATCAAGATAATCAAGGGCTACGTCAGGGCGGGGCTTGACGGCAAGCCGATAATCAACCTTGGCAGCTACAGCGCCATAGAGCCTGCGCGCGACGATTCTGCCGCGATCCCGAACATTGACTCGCTGACCATGACTGTAGATAGCATCAATGGCATGCAGGAAAGCGCTGTCGTCTCCGGCGTAATCAATTCCAACCCGCGTATCATAGATTTTGTCAACGCACGGGGCGAGGCGAGCAAGTCGCTCCAGCTGCAGCTTTCCAACGAGGCGGGCACCTGCACGCTCCGCGCGGTGATATGGAACGTCGACGAGTCCCGGCTGCCCAAGGTCTTCAAGACGGGCAGCAAGGCACGTCTTATCGGGGTCAGGATAAAGCAGGGCAACCCTCAGTACGGCAGCGGTGATTTCGAGATCCACGGTGACGAGGGCACGATACTGGAGTTCTCCGACTCGCAGGAGGACGTGGAGATGATGCCCTTGCGCATAATTTCTGTTGGCGAGGAGACGGGCAGGGGAAGCTTTGTATGCCTCGCAGCCGATAGGGCAGGCAGGCCGCTGACACTCACGATTGACAACACGCTTGTCGTCTCCGGACAGCTGAGCGCCGGCACACTGATCGAATGCGTCCCTTCAAGGATATTCGGCAACTCGGTCATGCTGTCAAAGGACGATTCATATATTCGCGTAATTGATGATGATGACCCCTCGTTCCCAAAGACGTCGAAATTCGAGTCCAAGATAAAGGACGTGCAGGTGTCGCCAGATCACCCCTACATTATCGAGGCAATAGTGCTCCAGGCGCCAGAAACTGCCGACGTTACGACCAAGGCCGGCGAGACCGTGCCTCTTACCTCCACACTCCTCGGCGACGACACAGGCGAAATAAGGCTGGTCGGCTGGCGCAACCAGAGCCCACTGGTGAACAGGCTGAGCGTAGGCGACAGGATAAGGGTAGTTGGCGCAACTGCAGGCGCCGGGCGCGAGGGCAAGACAGAACTGACGCTCAGGTCGTATTCATCGATAGCCAGATTGAGCTAGCTCGCAGGAAATACAAATTAGGAAACGACTGTCTTGTATATCGTTGATTGAAGAACCAAAAGCCGTCATCATCAATAGTCAGGCAGGCACACGAGCTCAAGGCCCAGATACGCAGGCACTCTGCAAGGACTGATGAAAATTTCAGGGTCGGGATCGAGGTCGAGATATGCCTTGTCGACGACAAAGTGATGCCGGTCAACGCCAAGCCTGCGATCGAGCGGCTAGGGAGGTATCACAACATCGACTACGAATACGGCGTCTGCCAGCTCGAATACAAGACCGACCCTGTGTCATTTGACAGCCTTGCCCGGCTCAATTCGCAATTTGAAGAGTTCATAGAGCACCTTGACGTCACGATCAAAAAGATGTACAGGAACGAGGTTTTCCCAGTATTCCTTGGGGCCAACCCGTCGCCCTATGTCTTGAGGGACGGCCTCATCACGAACAAGCCCCGCTATCTGCGGCTCGCAAGGTGGCAGAGTAAGATCCCAGACGTGGAAATTGAGGGCCAAAAGTTCAAGGCGCTGCACACAGCGGCAGCAATTCAGGGCTTCCACCTCCACCTGCAGGGCAGAAACCCTAACTTTACCGCGCAAATGTTCAACCACATCCTGAACCTGATACCGGCAGTCATTCTGCTTGGGGCGAACAGCAGGCTCTTTGCAGGTAGGGTCTTTTCGCTTCATGAGCCTAGAATCTACCTTTACGACCAGACTGAGCAGCAGAACTCGGGCTTTCCGGGCATCGCGAGGTACCTCGCAGGCATCGAGGATTACGTCGATTACATCATTTCAAGAAAGCCGGTGGTTGCCAAGGACTATTTCGAGATGGTGAAGGAGCGGCACGACGACGCCCGCGTTCGGCTCAACGCTGGCTTTTATCGTGTGGAGACAAGGGTGATGTCGGTCCAGCCGACGCCCAAAACAATGATGGCCATGATAGAATTTCTGGTCGGCTACCTGCACAGGGCAATACATGAAGAGAGGAGCCTGCGGCCGCTGCCTTCAGTCAGGGAGGAGCGGCAGGCGGTCGTGAGGTCGGGCTTTAACGCCATGACGCACTTTAACATCATTGAAACCGTAAGGAGCCAGCTTGCTTTTGCAAGAAAGGGTCTATCAGATCTAGGCGTCAAGCCCGACTTTCTGGGCATCCTTGAGAGCCGACTAGAGAACAGAAACACCGCAGGCGAATATGTCGCCAAGCTGTGGCAGAGCAAATACAACGGGTCTGTTGAGCAAACGTTGCTAGAGGTCGTTGCGGACATCTGGCAGAAAACAAGGAACAATCAGCCTATTATATAAAAATACGCTGCAGTTGTTTCCATTATGCAAATCGGAGGCATCTGCATTTACGGATTTTGGCAAATATTTGATTGTGTTATCGATCATTACACTGATCGGTTAGATCCGGCCCTATAGCAAGAAGTCAAAGTCTGCAAATGCAAAGAATGCTGCCACAGGTCAAGGGTATTCTGCATGAGCCAAGAATGCAAGCCCTGCGACGTTGAAGACGCGTTTGCCCTGCTCACGTTAAGGGAGCCGGAATAATAACATCACTTGAATAGGATCGGAGGCGCTTCCATTCCATCCGTTATGATCTTTTTCAGGTCCGAAGCTGTTACTGGCTTGCGGGCAAAGCACCTTACGTGCAATTTTGGAAACATCCTCTTGAATTCGTCGTAGTAAATCTCAAAAGCGGTCAGGAAGCATACCTTGACTTTCTGATCGGTCTCCCTTGTTTTCCTGTAGAGCTCAAAGCCACTCATTTTGGGCATCCTTATGTCCAAAAGCAAAAGGTCGTACTGGCCGGCGCGATATTTTGCCAGTGCCTCTTCAGGATGTTAAATGCTACTACTTCGAGTCTATGTACCTCCAAGCCCTTCTTGAGAACGGCGGTGATGTCCTGCTCGTCGAAGATGAGCAGGATTTTAAGCCTTGTTTTATTTTTTACAGAACTTGAATCATGGGCATTATTTGGCATTTTTTTAATTGCTTTATTGTGCGTGCAATCTCCTAATAACTTTTGTACGCGTATTGTATTCAGCAACTGAAATCTTTTACCTATACTATCAAACTATTGCACCACTGGTGTACGAGATTACATGCATCATAATGCACTCATAAGAATGCTGCTTGCAAGCAGTAATTGTAATGGCAAGCACAGGTAATGAAGACAGGACTGCCGTTCATGATGTCAGCCTCCATCCATACGTCAAGCTCGCAATAACATACATGGGCTTGATGATTGCCTTTGTCATTATCGGCCTTGTCTACTATTCTGTTAATCTTGCATACGATCCAGCAGAGGTCGCATCCCCCACTATACGCAGCCTATTACACCGCGCTGCTTGCCATCCCTGGCGCCACAATAGCCTGCCTTGCAAATAGAAAGCGGACAGGAGCATACATACCTTGTGTTTGCTGCTCTTGCCATTTCGCTGTCGCTCTTCATAGTGGGTCAGCTGGCAAACTCTGGCATGCGGTGGGATGTTGTCATCACGCTGCTAGTGCCGCGCACGCTCATCGGAGTTTTGCCATCAAGAGCTCTCAAGACTTTGGAGTAGTTATTGTGGATCAATCGGCCCAGAACCCGCGGGTGATGACGTACTGCCTTTCGGCTTCGTAGATGCTGCGGTAGACTTGCTCGTCGTCGACATAGTTGCGCAATATCCGGGCAGCAGTGTCGGCACCGACTCCATGCCCTGCCAACACTATCAAGGCTTTCTTGCCAAAGTTGTTGACAAGCGACGCCACCTTCCAGGCCCGCTCGAACTTGTGGTTCTGCTCTGGCGTCAGCTTGCCGCCTGCAAGCCGGGTCCTGATTATCCTTGACATCTCATCGTCTGACCAGAAGGTTGCGGTAACAAGGCGCGACCGGCAGCTTGGGCATGAAACTTCCTCTGGCACATCCTTTGTCTCCATCACCCGCTCCCACTTGCCGCAGCGTATGCAGACGAGCCTGTGCTTCGTCTTGTCCAGCCGCTCTTTTACCAGCTCGATGACGCCCTTTTCCACGCTCAGCGGAGTCATGCCAGCCATCTTGCCCGAGTGCTCGATTATCGTCTTTGCCAGATCTGAAAACTCAGTAACCTCAACCCAATGTATCTTGATCGTGCCAGCCTTGATGCTGTCAAGCACCTGCTGCGTCTGAGCCATCTCGTACTTGTCGTGCATTAGCTCCCTTATCGACTCGGCGCTCACTGGAGTCTTGGAATACCTGTCATAGATCATGCGGGCCACTTTTTTGTCGTACACAGCCTCCCTGCTTATCATGCCAAACCTCTTGGCGACCATCCACACCTTCCAGTTTATGTTGTGGGTGCCAGTCAGAGCGGCGATGATGACTGGCTCAAGGTCGTAGACGTCCTTGAGCGTGGCTTCAAGCCTGCCCTGCGTCATCCTCGCGCTTGAAGTGAGCATTATCCGATAAGCGTCCGACCTTGACTCCACAATGTAGCCGAGCTGCGACGACAGAATCGTCGACAGAAGCGAGGCAAGGGTGTTATTCACCTTTGAGCCAAAGACGCTGTGTATCATGAGCATGTTGCGTGAAGAATAGCTTTCAACCACTATGTTCTCCGAGT
The DNA here is from genome assembly GCA_946480575.1 of uncultured Nitrososphaera sp. Next base: position 50,373 of record CAMLKF010000003.1, read on the forward strand.
CTGGTATCACCTTGAGCGACTTGGCGGTGTCCTGCATGATGGCAGTCGACAGCTTGATGCTGCCGCCGGCAGCCTGGTTGCGTATAATCCCGACTTCTTCAGCAGTCTTGATGTCGACAGGTATCATTTCGCCGACCCAGTAGGGTATGTTGATTGCGGCGCCGCGCAAAGGCTCGACGTTTACCACCATCCTGCCTTCGTCGACTGATAGTATGCGCCACTGCGAGCCCTTGAGCACAAAGACGTTGCCCTTTTCGCCATAGTCACCGACGAACTGCTGGTCGAGCGTGCCTATCCTGCGCTTGCTTATCGAGTCGATTACTTCGAACTTCAGGACGTGCGGGATCATGGAGAGATTCTCAAAGTAATACTTGTACGCCTTTATCTTGCGAACATAGGTGCGGTTCTCTCTGTCGTACTTGATTACATTGTGGCTTGCCAAAATGTCGAGGCAGCTTTCAACGTCAAAGAGGCTGACGTTTCGAAACGGATGAGCCCTTGTCACAAGGTTGTAGGCCTCGTCCATCTTTACAGGGTCACCGGTCTGCATGGCAAGCCCGACCAAGTGGTGCGCCATGACGTCAAGCGCACCTTCGTGCATCTTTTGCTCCTCTATCGAGCCTTTCTTCATGCGCCTGATTATTGCAAGAGCCTCTATCTCGTCATCAGGGTTGTTGGTCACCACCAGCCCCTTGGCAAAGCTCCTCCGGTTATGCCTACTGCGCCCGATCCTCTGCATCAATTTCGAGACCTGCCGGGGTGAGCCGTAATGTATCACCAGATCGACTGAGCCTATGTCCAGTCCAAGCTCGAGCGAGCTAGTACACACGACAATGCCAGCAGAGCCGGACCTGAGCGTGTGCTCGGTTTCCTCGCGCATTTCCTTTGAAAGCGAGCCGTGGTGGACATCCACTTTGATCTCACTTTGGTTCTTCAGGATCGTCCCGAGGTACTCTGCCTCGTCCCTTGTGTTTGTGAAAAGCAGGATAGAGCCTTCCACCTTGTTGCTCTTGACATATTCGGTTACGAAATGGGCGACGTTGTTGAGTGAGCCCTTGACAAACCGGACATCGATGTCATAGCCGCGCCTCGCCGAGTCGACTAGCACTGCGCGCTTTCTGCCGGCGCCTGAAACAAACTGCGCCGCCTGCTTCAGGTTGCCCACGGTGGCAGAAAGCCCTATCCTTGCCACATGCTGCGATGAAGCTGCCTGCAGCCTCTCCAAGCTGATTGACAGGTGCGCGCCGCGCTCGTTAGAGACGAGCTCGTGCACCTCGTCCACTATGACCCACTGTAGGCCCTTGAGGGCTGCAAGCATCTTGTCGCTTGTCAATACGACTGCAAGCGACTCGGGCGTAGTTATCAGGACGTCAGGCGGGTTCTCGACTATCTTCTTCCTTTCCAGTGTGGTCGTGTCGCCGTGGCGGATTTCAATCCGCAGGCCCTCGGACTGGGCGTACCTTATGACGCGCCTCATGACGTCATTGTTGAGCGCCCTCAGCGGCGTGATGTAGATTGCCCGGATCCTGCCTGCGCTGCCCTTTTCGTGGGCAAGCATCGTAAATACTGGCAGAACTGCAGCTTCGGTCTTGCCGGAGCCCGTTGGAGCCACGAGCAGGCAGTTTACCCTTCTTGCAATGACGGGCAGCGCCTTCTGCTGTATGGTGGTTAGATATTCAAAACCTTCCTTTCTGAAATTTTCAATAATCAGCTGCTCTGTTTCTTTACTTTTCAGTGTTGTTTGCAGCTGTTCCTGACTGCTGCTGTCTGTTCCTCTTTGATTCAGAGCTTGATTTTTCATAGACCATTACCGCGAACAGGCCGGTGATGAACAACCCCACGGCGACCCATGCGTACGTGTCAAAGTTTGCAATTGCTTCTGCGGACATCCGTGAATAGTCATTATAGCGCCAATAAATATATTCGTTTTAGCACTCTTCAACCTTCCTGTCGCTGCAGCTTTCCCGGCCTGTTGGCAATAAACGATCGCAGTTCAGCTATATTATGCTGACTGACGGGTCAGTTATCTTTTTAAATGGAGTTCAGTTTTACCAGAAATATGTTAGGCAAGAAGACTCTCAATTCCTGGCCTAGTTGCTGCCGGCATATTGCTCGCCAGCATCACAGTGCTGATGGGAGTAATGGTAGTGTGTGCCCAGCAGCCGTCATCATCTTCTGATTTCAAATTCGGGTACGTCAAGTCAGGAGGCATTGGGGGACAAATGAAAGGCTCGCCTTTGAATCCAAGACTTCATACGACTCTAAAACTAACGTGATCAAGAACGGCGGCGTGGTTGAAAGACAGCTCTCCGGCGCAAGCGTAGAATCGATCAAGCAGGCAATTTCAGATAACAGGTTCTTTGAACTGCAGGGCTTTTACCCGCCAAAAGATGGAGTTGCCGACTACTTCTCGCACTCGCTGACAGTTACTATGGACGGCAGAGCCCACTCGGTATCGTCGGTTAACGAGTGGACTTTGGCAGAGCCTGTCCCAAAAGGCCTTGGCATGATAGTGGGCGCAATACAGCAGGAGTACGATAACGCCTCCGAGCCTAGCATGGATAATGGAAAGAGAAGGATCACCGAAACGATGGTAAAGCAGTCAGCGTCGCATAATGCAGAAGGGCACGCTTCGCACCAGGCCGCGTATCTGCTTTTGGCCAAGCAGGTTATGTCTACAATGACGTGCCGCCACGTTCACGATCAACAGGTCCGTTGACATTCTTGTATACCACGATGTTACAGATTAAGCCGACGACAGCTCGAATGGCATTGTATACCGTGTTGTAAACAGCAGGTCCTATGCAGTGAAACGCTGCTAAGGGACGTGACTTCGGGCAGCGTCAATTTCGCAGGCTAGGGTATACCAGCGCATACACAGGGACAATACGCGATGCATTCACTATAGTCGCAATCGTCGATGCTCTGAGAAAGCCTGTTACATCCAAGACAGCTGCTGAAGGCAGGTCGTTCACGGTTGATGTGATCGGAGAAAGGTTTGTTGTGTGCGCGACTGACGAAGAGACGATCCAGCAGCTGATAGACAACTATAACAGCAAGAACAGCATATCATGTCACCGGCAAGCTTGTCCGCGGCGACGGCGGCTTTAACCAGCCTTGGTCTTGGCACCTTGACCCAGACAGCGTGAGGACGGCCGATGTCTCTGTAGAGGTATGCGACGGAAGGCCGAGCTATGTGTGGAGGAAAACCTTGACGAATGGCTCAGCACAATTGGCGATAGCTACTGCCTGGGGGGAAGCAAGGTAGTGGCGATAAACTAAAAATCCTACTTTCTTTTTCCTTTTCAGCTCAGCTGCGGCTCTCTTTCCTTGAAGTGCCGCTGCACCGGCTCGATTATCTTGTTGACATAGGTCGCAGTCGCGTTCTTCAGGTCCATCGGATGTATCTTTTTTGCAATGAAGTCGCTCTCAACATCCTTGTAGCTTGAATACATTACGCTGCCCCCGTATTTTGCAGGGCGTTCTATGACAAAATCCTTGAACTGGTGGAACACTACATAGCGCACAAGCTCAAGCACAGGATTCCCTTCTGCGACCCCCACGGGGCAGAACGCTTTGATTATCTTGTCGCGAATAGTCTTTTCGTCGTCATGTATCAGTATGCCGCTTGCCGGCTTGCTCTTGCTCATCTTGCTCGATATCTCGGCGTCTTTGGCGGCGTTTTCGTCAAGGCCCATTCGCACAGGCTCGGACAGCCCCGGCAGCAGGTGGTGGTGCACGACGACTGGGACCTTCCAGCCAAGCTTAGGGAATATCTCGCGGACAAGCATATGGATCTTGCGCTGGTCCATGCCTGCGTGCACGATGTCAAGGTCGAGCGCTTTGATGTCGACTGACTGCATCGGCGGGTACAACAATTGCGACAGGTCGAGGTTCTTCTCGCCCTCGCTCCGGCCCATTATGGTAAGTGAGCGCATCGTCCTTGCCAAGGTCATGTGCTTGCTGAATCGCACGAAATTTTCCCAGTAGTCTTCGTGCTGCCTGTAGAGATCGCTGCCAAGCACGACGTTGACGCCGGGGCAGAAGAACCGGAAGGCGTCGGCGTAGTATTGCGACACCTGCTTTATCCTGTTCCAGTCGCCACCCAGCTTGCTGTTGATGTAAGTGTGCCAGTCGGCCAGAAAAACGATGGTATTGATGCCTGCTTTGATAAAGTCGTTTATCTTGAAGCCGGTAAGTATTAGGCTGCCAAGGTGAAGCATGCCGGATATTTCAAGGCCGATGTAGTGCCTTGGATGAGCGGTAGTTTCAAGGAGCGCCCGGAGCTCGTCGGCAGTAACCACTTCCTCGGTAGGCTCTCGGGTCACAAGTGCCAGCCGCTCTTCGGTATCCATTGTTGTATGAGAAATGCGTCTAACACGCTTCTATAAATCTTGTACCGCCACAGGTTCGCCAAGCCAAATAAGCAAAAGAACACAACAAATATGATCCGTGCAAAAAAGCAGGTAAAACCTGCGCCCTCATGCATGGAACCGCGTAGGGATTGCAGGAGCGGGCACCTCTGAAAAACAGAGTGAAGTTCCTGCATCTCTACGTAATTATTGAAAAATTTTCAACCGCCTTTATATTATATTTTGAGCGATAGTAGGCGTGAAGAGTCATCCTTACCTGTTTGCAGTTATTGTTCTATCATCGTTCCTCGCTTTGCTGCTGCCACCAGCCTTTGCGCAGGAGAAGGTAGAGCCGGAAGCTGCTTTAGACGGTGCAGAGGATGACAACCTTAGCCTGAACGCGACAGATACGGGTGGCGAAGAAGTTCCAATACTTGAACAGGTGTCTGACAAGGGCATTTATAGGGTGCAGCTCAGGTGGGCTCAGCTCCCGCTGAACCCTGAAGACGCCTTTACATTGGAGGTAGTGTTCCTCAATGCAAGCTCCCCGAGAGCTAACAGCACTTCGTTCCCGCAGACAGAAAGCAACGTCAGTGGCTCCGGCTCTGAAGCCGGCGCCACAGTTCCTGGCATCATAGAGACGCCCCTGCCCGTGCAAAGCTATGACATAACCATGTATGCTGACGACGGAGCAGAGCTGTGGAAGCAGGTGAACCAGCCCGGCCAAGGCGGGAGGTCAGGCCAGAGGATTCAGCTTGAAAGCAACTACACCGGCCCTGTCACAATAGAGATAACTAACATCAGGCCCGGCTGGGAGACTCCCACTGCTGCTGCAAGTGGGGAGGACATGACGGATTCAGTCACATTCACTGCCACTGTCGTGCCATAATTCTCGGTCATTGCTGTTCTTCCGCTTGCAGTTGGCATTGCCACTGTCCTGGCACTCCGCTTGAAGTGGATGTAGGTTATGTAATATAATATAACATGCCGTAGCCTTTCGGCACTAGTCGGAAGAAAAAAGCAGGAATCCGGGATAAAGATGAGATTATCTACGTCGGACAGTGCTCTGCATTCTAAGAGAGAGTCCGTCATTGCGTTCAGGCGACTGTGGCTTCACAATTCGATAACTATGATTCCATCAATACCCTGAGACGCATGGGTCTTAGTATAGACGACAACATTCTGAACAAAAGTCAGCCTTTACCTTGAAGAACATTCAGGGCTTTTCCATAGAACATTTTTTCTTTTCCGACCATTCAAAATATCCCTCTCTACATGTACAGTCAACTGTAATAGTCATGTGTGGCTGCATGTGCACACCCCTTATGTAACAATAATCTGAAATCGATAAATTGCATGTGCCAAAATTTTTGGCATGAATAATGGAGATATCATTTCATGGGACAAGGCCATTGACAAGAAGGTCAAGTCAAGCGACGACAAGGATCTTGGCAAGGTCCAGAGCATAACCCGCGATTACATTCAGACAAAGGAGGGCATGGTAAGCAAGAATTACTATTTCATCCCTAAATTCTACCTTACAGGGTACGACGGAAGCAACCTGTGGGTCTCCCTGACAAAGGACGAGGTAAGGTCAAGATTTGAGAAGGAAAAGGAGCCTGAGCCCACGGAACTTGAGACGCCCGAATACGAGGCGCGGAGGACCGAGGTAACAAGGCGATACCCCGACTTTGCTTCAAACATACCGATGTACAGCCCCTCCGCCGCAGCCACGGTCCAGATGCCGTGGGACAAGCTCATTAGTAAGAAGGTCAAGTCAAGCGATAATAAAGACCTAGGAGAAGTGGAAAGCGTCGCAACCAACTACATCGAGGTCAAGGAAGGTATGGTGAGCAAGAAGCACTACTACATGCCCAAGTACTACCTCCAGGGCTTTGATGGCGACAACCTCCGTGCGGCACTTACAAAGGACGAGGTCAAAGACCGCTTTGAGCGCGACAGCCCCCCGCCACCTTCAGAGTTCGAAAACGCGGAGTACATGGAGCAAAAGCGCAGGGTAGAATCGCAGTATCCGCAATTTCTGCACGGCGTCCCGTGGATGGCAAAAGAGCCCGGGACTGAAATCCCGGTTGACTTTTCCGGCACCACCTACAACATCCCTTGGGATGAGATAATCCACAAGCACGTGCGGACAAGCGACAACGTCGAAGTGGGCTATGTCGAAAGGGTTGGCAACGAATTCATCGTGGTTAGGGAAGGCGTGTCAGACGTCCACATTTATTACGTCCCCAAGACGTACATCCGCGACTACGACGGGTCGCAGCTGTGGATAGAGGCGCCAAGCACGCTTGTCAGGGCGAAATTTGAAAAAGAGTCCGAGCCCACGCCCGAAGAGCTGAGGGCGCTTGCCCGTGACGCTCCACGCTTCAAGAGGACAATACCGGCAACAGAGCAGTCGCCGGCGCAACGCACGGGCGGCACCGACACAGTAGTTGTGGAGGAAGAAGTTGACCTTGACGAAACTGGCAAGACGACGGGAACTACCACTCGAACGACAACAGAGGAGAGCACCTAGCTCTATTATTACCCTATTTTTATTACAGGCGCGTAATTCGCAAGCCACTCCTTGTGCTTCCTGTACTCCGGGTCTGCCGAGCTCACTAGCTGCCAGAACCGGGGCGAGTGGTCAAGCTCCACAAGGTGCATCAGCTCGTGTATTATGACGTAGTCGATGACCTCGAGCGGCGCCGCTGCCAGAAGCAGGTTAAAGTTCAGGTTCCTCTTTTTTGAGCAGCTGCCCCACCGCGACTTTTGGTTCTTTATTGACACCGTGTTGTACTGCAAATTGTGCTTGCTGGCAAGCGTCGGAAGGCGCTCGGCTATTATCTTGACTGTCTGCTCCCTGTACCAGTCCTGCATCTGCCGCCTATATGTGCGCCTGTCGGTGACGTGAAAGGTGATTATTTTCATTGCTCCCGAGACTATGGTTGACTGCAGCCTGTCCTTGACGACATTGAAGCGGTACTTGCTGCCAAGGAAGTAGACGGTGCCCGGCTCACAGCCGCCGCAGCGCTCCTTCAGCCTGCCGTAGTATTGCGACGTCTTGAGCAGCCAATCCCGCTTTTTTTCGACAAAGCTTGACAGCTCGTCTGCATTGTAGTTCACAGGGACAACCGCGTGGATGCCGTGGATCCCTGAGACGAGCCTGAGCCTCCTTGCCCTTTTGCTTGTGTGAACATTAATCTGCAGGGTCTGGCCATCGTGTAGGGCAAGCGACAGCGACGACGACGACAAGCTGATAATCGAAGGCTCGATCCTTGCAGTTGTTAAAGAACCTTGTCGCAAAAAGATATTACCAATTCAGTTCGATATTTTTGTCATGCCCCGCGGCACCAGGGTAAAAGCGGGCGAGCTGGCAGGCAGGCTGGCGGCGCTTGATATAGACGAGGGAGTAAGGATAGAGCGCGCAAGCGGCGGCATCAAGATGTTTATCAACAGGAGCCCTTCAGGCGTTTTCATAGTGCAGTTCGACGACTCTAAGGATTTCCAGTATCTGGCATCAGCAAAGCAGGTTGCCGCGCTTGTCAGGGCGAAATTCGGAAGCAGGTTTGTAGCCTGGATTTACTGAAACGCGGGGAAAATTCAAATGTTTGTGGAATTCTTATTATATCATGATAGTTTCGCGATTTTGCGAAATTGTGATGCAGCGAGATCGCTTGCCGCTAGATCACGCCGGCCTCGCGCAATTTTCTCGGCAGGTACACTTCTGCCAGGTACTTGAAGCCGTGCTTGAAGAACGCGTCCAGCTCACACTTTTCCTTGCGCTTCAGGAACAGGTTTAGCTCCTTTTGCCACTGCTTGTCTTGGAACCACGGTTTTTTCTTCATATCGTTTGCCCTGTTAAGGTCCTCGTCGGATGCGGCAAGTCTTGCTACTTCTGGTATATTGTATTCGTAAATGTCAGAGAACATCATGCCAAGCACTTTGGCGTCAGGCGTCACAAGGCGGTCGCTGTCGTAGCTCAGCGATTCACTACCGATCTTGTAGCGCAGCGCGATGCCAAGGCCCCAAGGGTCGGCGTCTGCAAACACGACGACCGGCTTTTTCCACTCTTCGTTGAGTGCTTTTACCATCATTCTTGTCGCCCTGTCCGGCTCGCCTGACCCTGTCAGCAAAATAGCGTTGTACTTTTGTATGAATCCTGACTTGCGGATGTTGTTGAGCACCGTGTCCTTTTCCACTACCATGACAAAGTCGGCCTTGACTTTCATTATCTCGACGTCGCGGATGTTTGTAGGAATAAGCTGCGACGTCGCTCTGCTGCCGAGGTTGCAGTCTATAACGTCGCCTCCGACTCGGAGCGTTATGGGCCCGGAGATCATGCCCTTGGGCTTTGACGTGACTGAAAACTCTTCACGGGGTACGCCCGTCAATAATTCAATCGCCTTGATGGCGTCGTCCGAGTCCTCTTGGCTGTTCCAGAATTTTTGCTTGTTCTTCTCATCGCCAACGGTACTCAAAGTAGCGTAATACATTCCCCTTATCGTGCTCTCCATCTCTTCGTCAAGCAGCTTACGCACGGCATTGGCCATAACAAGGTACTGCGCAAACGTGGGGATTTTCTTGGTGCTATCGGGGCTTATGCCGACGGCCTTGGCGCCAATTGTCAGCATCCTCTTTTCTTCAGACCAGACTGTGTTGTCGTAGCCTACCTTTGGCACATTCAGGACAGGCATGGTCTTGTCAACCATCAGGTCGCTGCTGACATCCTTCATTATCAGCTTGATTTTCTTAGTCACGTCTTGATGGCGTTTGTCTTCTGGCATCTCCTACTTGCTCTTCCTCCCTTTTTTGCTTGGTTTGTCATCTATCACGCTGTCCAGAGTCCTCTGACCTTTTTTATCAGCGTCTTTTCGTAGCGTTTCAGGTATGGCGACTTTTTCTTTTTTCTTGCTCCTTGCCTTTGACATCTTGCCCTTTTTTCTTGCAGCATTGAGGGCAATCTGCTCCCTATCCGGCTTGATCATTTCGCCATCGATCTCGGCTGCTTCTTCTGCCTCCTCTTCAAGGCGCTTGCCAGTGATCTCGTCTTCCTTCTCCTCAATAACTTCTGTGCCGGTGATCTCGCCTTTCACGTGCTTTTCTGCCAGTTCGGTGAATGCCTGCTCGAGCTTAGTCGAGTCAACCTTTATGGACTCCGAAATCGCGCTCACGATAAGCGGGATATAGTACTTGTACAGGTTCAGCCTGCTTGCCGCCTCTTTCATGCGAAGCTCCTTGCGGATCTGCGCGCTCACCTTGCGATACAGGTCTGATAGGCAATACTTCATGTATTTTTTCAGGTCGCCTTCCGATGCGATGCTCTCCTTGCCCGCAGTCTTGTACGGGATCTTGGTCGAGCAGATGTGGAAAAAGATGTGCAGCGGCAGGAGCTCGACTGCCCTGTCTGACTTGACGTCTGGGTTTGCAAACTGCTCCTTGACCTCTTTTTTCGTGACGCCCATCTTGTTAATTTCCACTTCCGAGACGACCTCCCTTGCAACGTCCGACCCTTCGTCGTACAGGAGCGGGATCTTGTTTGCAAAGCGGTAGAGCTTGAACGACGGAATGTCGCCGCCGTATGCTATGCCGCATTCAACTATCGTGGGCCTGTTGTTGATTACACACGTGCGGGAAGAATAGGCAGTAAGCGACGGCTTGAGCATCTTGACTGAGATCTGGGGCCTCTGGACCTCGGAATTATTCTCAGAGCCTTCCGCAGCAGGGACGATTTCCCTAGTGGTGACAATAGTATATTCGGAGGTCATGCCTGCAGTCAAGATCTCTTCGCCGATTGGGCTCAGGTGATCCGTGTTTGCCTGCTGGAAGCTAGTCTGCTTGCAGACGTTCACCACCCTTATGAGCTCATGCTCTGTATATTTGTCAGCGGGCTTGGTCTCAAGCTCCGCCTTGGCAATGATGTCCTTGGCCTTTTCATTTGACATCTTTTGAAATGACGCCGACAGGACTCCCTGCAAAGTAGTCTTTTGGTTCATAAAGTTTATTACGGCCTTCTTGAGCGTCTGGAGGTCCATGTCCGCCGGATGCGGAAGCACTTCCTTTGCCGGCTGCGGCATCACTTCTGTCCTTCGCTCAAACGTGACCTTGCCCTCATCTGTTTCGTATTCAAAGATGGTGTAGGGGTTGACCACGCTTGTCTGGCTGATGTAGTCGTTTATCTTGTTCTTGATGTTGTTCCTTGTAATAGGCGAAAGCCTTGCCCGCAGGACTGCCTCGACCCGAAATCCCGACTCGCCGGCGATCCTAGCCTCGTCGCCCTTGACCGCCTTTTTTGCAAGCACGATGGGCTTGTTTGTGCTAATGTCCGTCCTAAGCTCAAAGTAGTATTCCGAGTTTTCTTCGATCGACTTTGACCAAACCTTGAGCGGGTGGCTGGTGTCCTTTGTGGAAAAAGCCGCTATCATTTTCAGGCCGACGCCAAACAGCCCGCGCTGCTGCTTTTCGACATACTTGCCCGATGTCAGGAACGAGCAGACCGCCACGGGCACCTTATCCGACGGCACTCCGATGCCGTTGTCCTCGCAGGTTATCGTCCAGAGGTCGTTTGCGGGGTCAAGCATCTTGAGCGACAGCGAAATCCTCGGCAGTATGTGGGCGGTCTCGCATGAGTCGAGCGAGTTCTCGATAAGTTCCCTTATCGCCATGTATAAAATGCGCTCTGTGGTAAAGCCGGCGAGAGCAGAGTTGTCGACAAAGAACTCTGACTCGGCCTTTTTGTCATACCTGACTTTGCTTTTCGGCGTGACCGGCTTGGCCGCCTGCGCAGTCGCAGCAACCTCAATAGTAGCCTTTTGCTTCAATCGTTGAGACTATTTCGCTTTCTCAATTTAAGTGATTGCTCAAAATTTAGCATCCATAATGTCAAGAAAAGTTGCCGTGCGCTGGTATCCTAGTCTATTTGAGAGCCGTACGGCGTAGTCGCATTTTTGAGCTCCTTCACCTGGAAGCTGGGAAATTCCAGCAACAGCCGCTTTTTGCCTTTCTGTATGACGATATAGTCAGAGCCAAAGCCCACAACCATGCCATCGACTAGATCCTTGAGCTTGGTCATGCTATATACCATAAGACGTGGTAGGGTTGTAATATAATTTCTTATAGGGCACGGGTTTAATGTGCTCTGGCTGGAAGATTCGATTAGTAGATGCTTCTTCTTCTATTATTGCTCAAGCAGACAATTATTATTCCCCCAGACATACTCATATCTATAATCGGGGTAGCCGCTGCGACGCTCACTACTTCGAGCTTTTTGCCCGAGATAATCAAGAGGCCTATAGGACCAAGAGCATGAGAGACGCGTATCAAGATACCTGATATGACCGTGTTTGCAACGGGCACCGTTTTCTCTGGATGGTCTACTGCTGCATATACAAGAGCGATCCCATGATAACCGGTGCAAACGCCATTGCGACTGCGTCCAACGTCGTCGTCGTCCTGCTCTGCATGAAATTTGCGTATAGCAAAAAGTCGACCAAGATAGTCTAGACATCGTCTCCGCTGGCGGTGAACTGGTACGGGTTGTTCCGCTGGCTCTGGTTCAGGAGCGCGATGCTGTTTCTCACGAGTTGGTACATGCTGTCGTGGCAGGGGCAGGTGCACATCTTCGTCACGGGCGAAGAAGAGTCGACGATCATCTCTTTGATAAAGCCCTTGCACGAACCGTGCTCGTTGTTCATGCAGTCGTCGGTCTTGAACACAATATCATATAGTTACAAAAACAGTATTTATTTCATCTGCAATTGGTCATCTATCTTTCCTTCCTTCCTTCTTTTTCTTTCTCTTTCTCTTTTTGTGTTCCGTAAAAGGGTAGTCTATTAGATATCGCTACAAAAAGTGGGTGGGGGTGTGTATGTATGTGTGTGTCTCTCTATTATATCACAGGGGAGAGTAAAAGACGGTTTTTATTGTCATAACCTGTGCTTTTTCTTCTTCAAGT
>CAMLKF010000004.1 GCA_946480575.1 uncultured Nitrososphaera sp.
CTTATACTTGAGCCAGAGTTTCAGCTGGTCGGCAAGCTCTTTTGTCAGGTAGTGTGTGCGCTCTACTCTTATCTTCGAGTATTCAGCCCGGAACGTCACTTTGGGCACATCAGATTCAAGGTCTAAGTCCATGTTGCGCATGGCAAACGCCTCTATCGGCCTCGGGCCAAGGACTGCATGAAACAGCACCACAGTGGATAGCTGGACGTCTTTGCAGCTATTAAGCAGCTTTGACACAGTCAATTTGTCGATTGCTGTTTTCTGCTTTCGGACCTTCTTTGGAAGCGAGACAAGTTCTCTAAAGTCTTCGTTATTGATGTCGACTCCGCTCATTCTCAGACATTTGCGCGCAGTTTTGACTATCTGGACAATGTGGTTGGCTCCAAGGGCATGCTTACCAGTCCTGCTCTGCCGCAAAAAGCTAGCAAATTCGGCCAGTGCGTCGTATGGGTCATTTTGGCCAGTCTTGATAGAGTCAATGAAAGCGTCAACTTCCTGTCCTTCCTTTTCCTTGAAGATATAGAACGCAAACGCGGCAAGATGGGTGGTATAAGTCTTGGATGAAGACAAGCTGGCGGTCGCCTTGCGTGATAGATACTTGTGGATGTACTTGCTTCTCATGAAGTGGGTCTTGCTTTCTTCTGTATATCCAAGCATCCTCTCAGGGTATGTCAGCCTAGTTGTTGCCGTTGGCGACTGTGGTGGCTCAGAAGCTAACATGTGTCTTTTTTCCTCTCCTTTGGTTGCATACGGGCTGGATTAGAGAAGTATCTACACAGCACAGAGCTTACATAACGATTAAATCTACACTTTTTATTGCATATCATTTAGTATGGCAGCAGAGATCAGGGTTGCCGTCATTGGGGTTGGCAACGTAGGCTCTACGTTTGTGCAGGGTATCGATTACTACAGCAACGGCAAGAACACGGTTGGCTTGTGGCACCAGAAGGTTGCAGGTTTCAAGCCGGCAGACGTCAAGGTAGTCGCCGCGTTTGACATCGACCCGGCGAAAGTAGGCAGAAGCCTCGCCGACGTGGCGAGCGGAGAGTACCATGACGTAAAGGATTCTAAAGTCAGGATCAGCTGCGGTATTCTGGCTGACAGAATTGACAAGGTGCAGAACCCGTCTACTGCTTCTGCAGCCGATGTTGTCAAGGAGCTGCAAAAGTCAGGCGCGCAGCTAGCTGTCAACCTCATTTCTTCTGGAACGGACAAGACCTCGCTAGAGTATGCCAACGCAGCCCTGAAGGCCAATGTAGCATTTGTAAATGCCACGCCGGCCAAGGTAGCCACCAACGCGGCACTTGCAAAGAAATTCTCTCAGAGCAGGCTTGTGCTTGCAGGCGACGACCTGCTGAGCCAGTTTGGCGGAACCGCCTTCCACAAGGGCATGATCGACTTTATGGTAGAGCGCGGCGTGCATGTTAACAAGAGTTACCAGCTCGACGTCGGCGGCAGCGCAGAGACCAAGAAAACTATGGACGAGCGCATCAGGATGATGAAGCGCTCGATGAAGACGGGCTCAATAGGCATGGAGGCGCCATACAGATTCGAGTCAGTGGCAGGCACCACTGAATACACAGACTTTCTAGGCGACTCTCGCAACAGCTACTACTGGATGTCAAGCGAAGGGTTCCTTGGGAGCAACATTGTGATGGACCTGACACTTAGGACAAGTGATGGGGCAAACGCCGGCAATGTCCTTTTGGATGTGGTCAGGGCTATAGGAAGAGCCAAGCGCGCAAAAGCAGGCAAGGCTTCTGAAGTAATAAGCGCATACGGCTTCAAGAATCCACCCAAACCCTACAAGATCCGCGAGGCGTATACAAGCTTTACCAAGATGTTTACCTGATCGAATAGAAAGAACAGGGTTACAGGATGCCGCTTGGCACCCCTAGTTCTAGGTTGTGCGATGCTACTACTATCTCTCTAAGGCAACCCGGTGGCGGTATGCTCTGCTGATTGAATTAAAATCTGGGAGATATTGCCGCCCTCTGCGACCTGTTTCGCCACCTGCGTAATGTCCTAGGTCACATCGCCGCCTTGGCCAGCTCTTAGCTGCTCTGCCAACTGTGCAATCGATTGCGACACTTCGCCGCCATCCTCTGCAGCTGTTGCTGTTCTGGCCACTTGCTCGACTTGACCGTCATCTGAAGCCGTTGCTTTTGCTGCCAGGGAGCCGTTTATGTAATATTTTGGCTGACGTCGGCAGTTGGGGCAGTGGTAGCGGTAGTAGCGTTATCAACGCCATCTGTCGCATTTGCAGTTGTTGGCGGTGCTGTTCAGTTTGTAGTTTCATCGTCTTCTGTTCCAGTAGTAGTAGCATTTTGTTCCACGACCTGAACCACTGCCTGCGAGATGTCGTCACCCTCTGCCACCTGCTCGGCGATCTGTGCGATAGCCTTCTCGACATCATCACTATCGTCGCCTTCCTCATCAGCAATTGCCTGTTGCTGGACAAGCTGGAATATTGACTGTGAGACTTGACCCTCCCTGTTTGCAGCCACTTGCGACCCAAGCTGAGTGATTGCTCGATCAGCTATGCTCGAGCTTGTATTTTCAGCTATTTGGTCAGCTAATTGCTCCAGCACTTGCCTTATTTCGTCTTCGTCTCCAGCCTGAGCTTCTGCGACTTGGGATTCTATCTGGTCGACTGTTTGCTCCGTTTCTGACTGCTGCGCGAATGCAGAGAGCTGGAATGCAGGTACAATTCCAAGAACCATTACCAAGGGCAATAATATTGCCGTGGCCAACAAAGTACTAGGTTCTGATGGTTGATGATGACGTTGTTGTTTGTTACTACCTTCTAACTTTGAACCAAAAACCATTGGAGCAGTTGCATACTCATCGCTTATATGAAATGCACAATTTGGATCTGACGGAGTCGATCCTTTTTTATTATTGTCTATCTGTTCACAAATGACAAACAAAAAGACTCGACCACTTTTTCTGCCGTAAGGGCGCTACAGCAATCAAATGAGCGCAAAGTCATCCAGATAAAATAGAAGGAAAAACTCAAGATACTCGAGGATGAAACATCAAGGGCTCAAGCAGGAATAGCCTGGGCCTCGGTTGTTGGAGGCTGTGAGCCTTGAGTCCTATGCCAGCCTGATGATACGCACTCATTCGCCTTTCAAAAACAGCATTTGGGGCAAATTGGCATTAGGATTTTCTTTACGGGCTTGTGTATGCACCATTTCAATAAATTTCCTTGCATGATTAAGATCAGGGGTAGTAAAAATGAATAAAATCTCATCTGGATCATCCGCATTTCTCCATACATGCCTTAGGACTAAACCCTGCTCAGCATGTTTGAGTGCGTCAGCTTTCAGGACATTTTTAATGTCCTCCATTTTCACTCCTCTAATTCTTGCTAAAATGTGGTCCATAATATTACGACTGATTGTCACAAGAGTAGATAAAAGTTAGGACGGACCAAGCGGAGGTTGCGAGACTTTAAACTATTAATATCCATCATAAGGCATAGCTCTTCATGGCCAGAATATTCACCGATGTGAGCGAGAAAGAAATCACACGCACGATAGTAGAAATGTTCAATGAGACCATGAGAGAATATACCGATTCTGATGTCATTATAATTGGATCCGGCCCCGCCGGCCTGACCGCAGGCAGGGATCTTGCAAGGATAGGCGTCAGGACCCTCATTGTAGAGCAGAACAACTACATCGGCGGCGGGTACTGGGTCGGCGGATACATGATGAACCCGGTTACGGTGAGGGCGCCGGCTCAAAAGATATGGGATGAGCTTGGCGTTCCATATAGGAAGATAAATGAGGGGCTGTATGCCACGTGGGGCCCCAATGCGTGCTCAAAACTGATAAGCGCAGCCTGCGACGCCGGCGTGCGCTTTTTGCAGCTGACAAAATTCGACGACCTTGTGCTCAAGAACAAGCGCGTCTGCGGAGTGGTAGTGAACTGGATGCCTGTGTCGGCGCTGCCAAGGAACATTACCTGCGTCGATCCAGTTGCTCTTGAGAGCAAGATAGTTATCGACGCGTCCGGCCACGACTCTGTCGCTGTAAGGCGCCTGATGGACAGGGGCTACGTAAAGTGGAAGGGCATGGACCCGATGTGGGTTGAAGGAGGCGAAGACGCAGTAGTCAACCATACCGGCGAGGTCTTCCCCGGTCTCATTGCGGCAGGCATGTCAGTCACCGAGACGCACGGCCTCCCAAGGATGGGACCGACGTTTGGGGCGATGCTCCTATCGGGCAAAAAGGCAGCCGAAGTGGCCCTTGGCAAGCTGAAAGAGATGCCAAACCCGCCAAAGCTGAAGGTCAAGTAAGCAACCTTTTATTTTTACGCGTTCTTTGTATGTGTGTGTGTCAATCAGTTGGATTTTCGGTTCGTCCACCTTTATCCTGACGCTTCTTCAGCGCCCAAGCTAGACGGCAGGGCTGTTGCCAGCGAAATAGCAAAGGTTTTCCCAAGATGCAAAATTGACGTCAGGACTCCTTTTTTCAAGGATCTAGACATTGAAAAGATCGCCGAGCCTGCAAGGATATCAGACACCAAGCAGCCGTTTGAAAGGCAGCCAAGTCAGAAATCAAATGATGGCATAGTGCCGCTCTATGACGGCTTTGTCCTGCAGCGGTTGCTGGCTGCAAGGATTCCGGCTGCAGAGGGACATGCGGATCACATGCACATCATATTCACCAACATCCTGACGTGTACCTTCAGCGAAGACGACTGGCGCTACCATGGCCGCGCTGTCGTATGTGGCACGCCCTCGATAATTTCCACTACAGGGATAGTGGAGGCGCCGGCAAAGCCAAAAGAGTTCTACCTAGCGCAATTCGGAACGCACGACGTCGACAGCCTGAAAAGGCAGTTTGCCGGCAGGTTTATAGACTATGGCGACGATGACAGGATCACACTAGCAGCCGCAGGCTATGCCCTGCAGGCGCTGTTCTTCTTTGTCACAGATGGCGAGCCATTTTGCGACAACAAAGACTGCAGGCTATTCAACGCCCACTGGCAGGAAGATCTCATACGCACGCAGATCGGAAAGCCGGCGCTATGCGGCAAGCACCAGAGCATTGCCAATAAAGTTAATAGGAGAATTGGCACACGCTAAAGTTTTTGCTCACTGAAGCTTACCTGCCAAATTTTTGGACTTTGCGCAATTTCCTTGGAATTCATGCATGCTTGTCGCGCTTGCCAAGTCGCTCCGAACGGATTATTAAGAGGTCTTGAATTTGTCACCTTGTAACACAACTTGTCTAACAGCGAGTCAAATGCTGGTGGCACCGCGCAAAAGCATTATGACGTGATAATAATCGGCTCCGGCCCCGCCGGGTACACAGCCGGCGTCTACACTTCCCGAGCCAAGCTTGACACCCTTATTGTGTCAGGAACCCTGCCAGGCGGCCAATTGATGACTACAAGCGAAGTCGAGAACTATCCCGGCTTTCCCAACGGTATATTCGGCCCCGAGCTGATGATGAACATGCGCCAGCAGGCTGAAAGGTTCGGCGCGGTCGTTGTAGACGACGAGGTGATAAAGGTCAACTTCAAGAAAAGGCCGCTTACCATCACTACGCATTCTGAAACGTATACATCAGAGGCGGTCATTGCGTGCACCGGCGCGTCGCCGAGGAAGCTCGGCATACCTGCAGAGCAGCAGTTCAGCGGCAGGGGCGTTTCCTACTGCGCAACCTGCGACGGCCCGTTCTTCAAGGGCGAGGACATCGTGGTCGTGGGCGGAGGCGACACTGCCATCGAAGAAGCGACATTTCTGACAAAGTTTGGCAAGTCTGTCAAGATAGTGCACAGGCGAGACAGCCTGCGCGCAAGCAAGATACTGCAGGAAAAGGCATTTGAAAATCCCAAGATCGAGTTTGTGTGGAACAACGTCGTGTCGGACATCAAGGGAGACAAAAAGATTGCGACGGTTCTTGTCAAAGACACCAAGAGCGGCGACGAAAAGACGATACAGGCAGGCGGCCTGTTCGTGGCAATCGGCCATGAGCCAAACACGGAGATTTTCCAGGGCCAGCTGGAGCTTGACGACAAGGGCTACGTCATGCTCAAGAACCACACGAAGACAAGCGTCGAGGGAGTGTTTGCGGCCGGCGACGTGCATGACCATCGTTACAGGCAGGCGGTTACCGCCGCGGGTTTTGGCTGCATGGCAGCCATCGACGTGGAGCGGTGGCTTTCTGAAAGAAAGCACAACAGCAAAAGCAGCAAGAAATAAGATCAGTTCAGGCTGTATGCCAGCTTGGATATGTGCTTGGCATTCTTGAGCGCTTTATCATATTCCTGCTCGCCCAGTATGTTTTCCCTTGTGTATAGGCTTCTGAATTTCCTGCCGTCGTCAGCGAAAATGCCCACCACAACTCCATGGTCTAGGTTCTGCGCGACCTTCATCATGGACGACATGACAGAGCCAGATGACGGCCCGACAAGCATGTTCTCCTTTTCCGCCAGCTGCCTCACTGCGTCAAACGAGTCCTTGTTGGTTGCCGTGATCCATTCGTCTACAACGCCAACGCGACGCTTGAACAGGTCAGGCATCGACGATTCCTCAAAATTGCGCAATCCCTGCAGGAGGTGGTTCGGCTGTGCCTGTATCGCAATGACACGGACGCCCTTGTTCTGTTCTTTCAAGAACGTTGCGGTGCCAGTTATCGTGCCGCCAGTGCCGCAGCCTGTGAGAAAGTGCGTCACTGTGCCGTTTGTCTGCTTCCAGATCTCCGGCCCAGTGCTTTCATAGTGCGCCAGAAAGTTGGCGTCGTTCTCGTACTGGTTGGGCATGTAGTAAATGTCAGGCCGTGGCTTTGAGATCGCCTTGGCAAGTGCGATGCTCTGGTCGGTGCCTGCGCCAACGCGCGGGCACAGGTCATCTGAGGTTTCATGGAGCGTGGCACCCAAGCGGCGCAAAATGTCCTTTGTCTCGTCGCTGACCCTTTCAGGGATTACGATTTCTATCTTGTATCCAAGCGCCGTTGCAATGCCTGTCAGTGCTATCCCGGTGTTGCCGGACGTCGGCTCGATGATGATACTCTTGTCCTTCTTCAGGACGCCCTTCTCTTCTGCATCCTTTATCATCCAATAAGCCGCTCTGTCCTTGACAGAGCCAAACGGGTTGTGCCACTCTAGTTTGGCGTAGAACTCGACATTCTTTGTTGAAAACGACTTTAATTCTACCAGCGGCGTCTGCCCGATGCGCTCGACGACGTCAGGTCTTGCAACTGCTGTCATGTCTTTTATTTCGCCTTCTTTATTATGAACTCAAGGTCCTTCTCGTTCTTGTTAACTGACAAAAGCTGGTGCCCGTTGCGGTTGACCCACCTTGAAATGTCCTCCTCTGACTCTGGGTCGTCGGCGACAATCTTTAGCACGTCACCTATCTTCAGGCGCTCTATCTCCATCTTTGTGCGAAACACTGGCTCGGGGCAGTACAGCCCTCTTACGTCAATCGATTTTGTAGGAGGAGAGGCACTCATTTTCTAACGAACGTAATAAAATTATAGCACTGTTATATTAAATGTATGCGGCAGAGGCAGCACTACTTGCTCATCTGAACAGATCTCGCTCCTTTGGTCTTATAAGGAGTCTCGTCGAGGATTTTGCCGCCTTTTCAAACTTGTACCCTCTTACTATAGCCACTGGTACGCCGTCGGCCTTGCCCATTGCAAGCTCGGCAGCCGACGCCATCTCGTCTGCCACCGCTATCTCGGTCACCCTCAACTTTCTGCCGTACATGTCGCGCGAGCCAATGTAGCTTCGGATAGGGTTGATGCCGGCAACGCCTATCGCCATGTTCGTCTGGCCGT
Source organism: uncultured Nitrososphaera sp. (assembly GCA_946480575.1). The sequence goes on from CAMLKF010000004.1 coordinate 7,803, forward strand.
TTCTAAATGGCCGGCCAAAGGTGTCAGTAATGATAATTGCCGCCTCTCTCCCTGCCTTCTTTTTGATGGCGTCTCTGAGCTGACTGGCTGACCTGTCGGGATCTACTGGCAGGAGCACTGCGACGTCACCCCGTATATTGCTCTGGTCCACACCGGCGTTTGCGCACACAAAGCCATGTTTTGTCTCTGACACGATTATACCGTTCTGCGCCCGTAGGATTTGCGCCGACTCTTTCAGTATCAGTTCCATCACGCGCGGATCCTTGCCGTGCTCTTTTGCCATCCTGACAGCATCCTTTGAAGGCTTGACATTGGCAAGGCTAACCATCCGCCCCTCCGCCTTTGAAACAACCTTTTGTGTGATGACAAGAATATCTCCGTCCCTGATCTCCTGACGGTTCTGCTTTACCGCCTTGAGGACTATCGAGTCAAGCTCGTCAGGTGGCCTGACGTCGCCAGAAACCTTGATTGGTATTATCTGAATCAACCTACTCTACTACAGAGCAGTTATTGAGAAAGGAGAGTTAAAAACAGGTCGGTTATTATTGCTGCTGACGCCTGCTGCCGGCGTTTATGAGCACGGCCTCACCGAAATTTTTTTTTAACAGGTGGAGAAGCAGGCTCAGGTCACGCTGGTCTATCGAAACGTCTGCTTTCTCCCTTACGACATCGACAGGGCAGAATCCTACCGTGTAGCCTGCTAGAGCGAACAGCTTTAGGTCATTGGCGCCGTCGACCACTACGACAATGTCTTCCTTCCTTATGCCCCATTCCTTTACCGTGTCTCTGATTGCTGCCGCTTTGTCAGACGTGACGTTCATCAGCATGCCGTCAAGCTTGCCGTTCCTGAAAACTAGTTCGTTGGAGAATATTCTGTCAATGCCAAGTTCGTCTTTCAGCCTTTCTGTGATTATTGTAAAGCCGCCCGATACTGCTATCATTTTCCACCCTGCCTTCTTGAGCGCAGAGCAGAGCTCCTTGGCGCCCGGCATTATCGGCAGGCTTTCGCTTATCTTTTTGGCGTCTTCGTATTTTATTCCTCTCAATGCGCGGATGCGCCTTTTCAGTCCCTCTTCCCACTTTATTTCACCTCTGATGCCAGCGTTGGTAATGTCCCATACTTCCTTCTCCTTTGCCGGTCCCATCACCTGAGCTAGAACAGGAAGGTATTCGGCATTTAACAGCACGCCTTCTACGTCAAATATAATCAGCATCTTGTATTGCTTCATGCAAAACAAATTCCCGTGAGTATATTAAGCTTCTCCACGTTTGTTCTACCACGACTTGGCCCGGATTGTCTTTTGCTTTTTGCTGTCAAGGTAATCGGTCAGCAGAACCTTGTCAATGTCGGCTGGGTTGATGTAGTACGAGCGCCCCTTGACGTACCTTTCCATTTCGTTGACGTACCCAAGCAGCGAGTCCTCTTCGCTTATCATTATCGTATCGACGTCTATCTTCATCGAGTGGCATTTCTTGGCTTCGACAATAGTGCGCTCGCCGATGTACTGATCGACCTGCCGGTAGCGGTAGCAGAGGTAAACGAGCTCGCCTGATGCGACATCCAGGCTCATGCTATTTTCCTCCCTGACCGTGTCAAGCGTCTGCCTGTCTGGCGTGTAAAAGTGTGAGTAAGGCCTCTGTGACAGTATCTTGTCCTGCTCGCTCTTGTCGTCGATAAAGCACGCGCTTGGGTGGCCGTCCGTCACGAGCACTATGCGCTTGTTCTTCGCGCCGTCCTTTTGCAGTATCTTGTTTGCAAGCCTGAACGCGGCCTGGTAGTTGGTGTAGTGGAGAAAGTCCGAGCCGGGCTCAAACGTCTTCAGATAGGGGATGTCTTGCGGAGCCACCCTCGACGCAAGCGCGCCAAAGCCGACGATATAGACCGAGTCGGATGGGAAGAACTTGCGGTTGAGCAGATAGAGGCTCCACAGCGCCCTCTTGGCAGCCTCGATCCTGCTCATGTCTCCGTACATCGAGGAGTAGCGCATGGTAGAGCTTAGGTCGATACAGTAGACGACTGCAACGCGCACGTCCTGCATCGTTTCATACTCTTCAAAATCTTCTACATCTATCTTGAGCGGCAGCCTTACGGCGCCTCCGTCCTTGAGCGTCCGCTGGATGGTATTGAGCAGCGACTTTGGGACGTTGAGCAGGCGTATGTCATCGCCTGGCTCATAGCGCTTGCTTGTGTCAAGCACTATAGAGCCGCTTCCCAGATCCTGCGTCTCGTGCATGCCGTACTCGCCGGCCTTAAGCGCCTTCATGACGTCACTTAGTATCTTGCCCCCGATTGCGGTGAAGCCCTTGGCGCTGAGCCACTTGGGCGAATCCTTCAGGTAGCCCTTTTGCATCAGGTGCCTTACAAGTGGCATGCCCGAGTCGCCGCCGTCTTCACCCGCCGCGCCGGCCCTGAAACCCTGCCTCTGCTGCGACTGTTGCTGTTGCTGCTGATCCTGCTGTTGCATTGACGACATGGCTCCCTGCAGGGTCTGCTCAAGCTCCTGCAGGCTGGGAGTCTTTTCCTTCAGCGCCTCTCTTCCCAGCGCTTTCAATAATTTATCGAGAATGTCACGCGGGAGCTCGCGGTTGCCCTGGCTTTGCTGTTGTTGTTGTTGCTCCTGCCCTTCCTTGTCAAGTGGAAAATACAGGTATTTCTTGCTGCCCGCGCGCGTGCCGCTATTATTATTGGGCGAGGCCATAGCTGTTGTCCTTTTTGTCAAGCAGCGGAGGCTGGATGTGGCGCAGCCCTTCCAGTATTACTTCGGTGACAGAAGCCGTGAATTCTCCGTTCAGGTTCTGGCTTAATGAAATGGCGTCCGTCCTGATGCCGTGCTGCTTGGCGCGCTCTACCAGCTGCTTTTGCTCCTCCTTTATTGCGGAAATGGTTTCGTCAACCGCCTGGCGAAGGGCCGGGAATTTGGACAACTGCAACTCGTAGCCGTCCGCAGATTTCTTGCCGTCTCCTCCAATTATCGTCTGCGAAACCTGAAACGCCTTGTTCTTGGCAAACTCGTTCTTTATTTTTGTGATGTGCTCCTGTGGCAGGTTTTGGATGTATTCCAGCGAGATCTCTGTCATTGCGCCCTCTATTATTAAGTCGAGCACATTCCTTCTATTTTCACGCGTGTCTTCCATTTCTGCCAGCTCAAACTTGGACGACTGGTGTATGCAATGGATGTCGCAAAAGCGCGGGATCGCCTTGACGCCGTGCAGGATAGAGCGGGTGCGCTCAGCCTCTCCTACCATCATTTCCATCGAGTGCACCGACATCCTGACGCTAACGCCCTTGTCATGGTTCACGTCGTGGTGGGCGCGGGTCATCTGGGTTATCTTGGCTATCGTCCTTACAATAAAGGATGGCAGCATGACGTTCTTGGTATCGGCAATCCTTGACTCCTGCACGATAATGAGCATCTCGTCTTCCACGCTCTTTGGGTAGTGGGTGTCGACATGGCTTCGCAGCCTGTCAAAGAGCGGCTCGATTATCTTGCCCGAGTGGGTATAGTCTATAGGGTTTGCAGTGGCAATAATCTTGACATCCGGTTTGAACACCACTGGGTAGGCGCCTGTCGTGAACTTGCCTTCCTGCAAGACGCTCAATAATGAAACCTGCTTGCGCGGATCGAGCACCGGCAGCTCGTCGATGCACAGGATGCCGTGGCGCGCCTGCAATAGCTGCCCTGCAGAGTACGACTCTACGCTGTACAGCTCTACCCCCTTCTTTGCAATCTTGATCGCGTCTATCTGTCCAACGAGATCCTTGACTGAAATGTCTGGCGTTGAAAGTATGTACTTGTACCTGTCGGCGCTGCTAATCCAGTCGATCTTTGTTTCAAGCTTGCTTGCTCTGATGATCTCTTCGCATTCCGGCGACACCGTGAATTCTGGCTGCGTGCGCACGATTTCCGAGTCTGTCAGGAGCGCGATCATCTGGTCTTCCGGGATCGTGGTCGGGATATCATTTGTTATCGTGCCGTGCACTACGGGGATTGGCGAGAGGAGGTTCTTTGCAATTGCTTCTGCGATCTTGGTCTTGGCCTGCCCTATCTGGCCGACGAGCAACACATCGTGGCCTGACAAAATGGCCCTATTGACAGCGGGGATTACGTCGTCGTCATAGCCAATGATTCCTGGGTAGGGGTGCTCGCCCTTCTTTAGCTTGGCAACTAAGTTACCGCGCATTTGCTCTTCGACCGTCACATGCTTGTAGTTTACCTTCAAAAGGTCGCCCAGAGTCTTGATCTGCTTGTAGTCCTCCGGGACGCCCGGCATTACCTCTTGGTACTTGGGTTTTGACGCGTACGCGCGGTAAATCGCTTCTTCAATCTTGGCGCTCATTTGTGAAATGTGGATTTGCGCTCCTCTCGCAAATTTAAAGATTACATCATGTCTATTGGCAATATTTTGTGACCATGTATTAGACCGCATGTTTATTTCTATAGGAAACACATGTCGCTGTTATGTGTTCAAATACTATAAAACTCGATAGTAAGAAATGCAATAGCGCGTTTACTGTCGGCTGCCGTCTGTGCTTTCATTCTTTTGTTATCCCTTGCATCATCGTCTCTTGCCTAGAACGCTGCCGTAGCGCAAGAAGAGTTTTCAAAAGATATCAAAGACAAGAATAAAGCGCCCAAATACAAGCATCCTAAGATAGAATCTTCACTTCTACAGGCCAAGGAAAAGAAGGAGCAGCAGGCGCAAACGCAGGAGGGAGGGCTCAAGAGATCGAGGAACCGATGAGAGTAATTTTTGAGCTGGACAACAATGACAACCTCTCCGGCAAGATAAACACTCTCAAGAACAAGGCAGTCGAGGTTGAGATGACTTATGAAAACCTGATTCAGGGACTGATCCTGCCAAGGAGGCTAGACGAACTGGCAAACTTGCATTTTTAAGAGGACATTAGAGATATTTTCACATCTGGAGCGGTAAATATCATCTACGGCTCCCCTTCCGATCTTTCAGCTACATCCGTTTCTGACCAGCTGTTCCACCAGAATAGTGCAGGCATATTAGATGTAGCTGAAGCTGCCGACAACTTTGGACACTCCCTAACTACAGGCGGCTTCAACAACGACGGTTTTGCAGACATTGCTATAGCGGTGCTAGGTGAAGTTATCGGGAGCGTCGATGTAGGTGTGGTCAACATGATCTACGGCTCGGCCGCTGGCCTTACATCCGCCGGCAACCAGCCGTGGCACCAGAATGGCGCAGGTAGTTGAGGAAGTTGCAGAGGACGGCGATTTCTTTGGCTCTTCGTTTGCTTGATGGATGCAATTCGATCAAAACTTAATAAACAGACAAAATCGACCGAAAACTAGTGGTTCTCGATAGCCAGCTCAAGCTGCTTCAAGTACTCCTCGTATGCCAGCTCCTCTTCTGTCTTGGCTGCTGTTGCCGACTTGGAAGGAACCAGTTTTTGCGAGTGGTGTAAAGAATGTTTCTTCGCTAGCGCCATTACTTAATTTCTATTACCACTGAATGTATTCAGCTTATAATGCTTTACATGAATCAAAACGCACCATACAATCAAAAATTTTGGCAGAATCAAGATATTGCATAAATTTTAGACATAGAGAGTCTTTGACGAGAACCCTTTGTTGCAAATATTCCATGTTTTCTGCGCGCCGCATTCAGCATGGTTTTTATTGCCGAGTATTGTTTCGTGATTACTGATTCATTTGTCCGAGTCCGAGTACAAGCACATCCTCAGAATTGCCGGCAAGGACATTGAGGGCAGCAAGAAATTGATAGTTGCCATCAGCGAGATAAAAGGCGTAGGTTACAATTTTGCTCAAGTGTTGACTCAGTCGCTCAACATCAGCCCTGACAAGCGCGTCGGGTTTCTGACAGAAAGCGAGCTCCGCGAAATAGAGCAGACCATTGCCAGCCCTGCCAAGGCACGCGTCCCTCAGTGGTACTTCAACAGGAGGAAGGACATGGATACTGGCTCGAGCAACCACATGATAACTTCTGATCTTGATTTTGCAGCTTCAAACGATGTTGAACGCGAAAAGCTGGTTACGAGCTGGCGTGGCTACAGGCACATGTTCGGCCTGAGAGTCAGGGGCCAGCGCACTAGAACCACCGGCAGAAAGGGCGGCGCAGTAGGAGTCAAGAAGGTCAAGATGGTGCCGGGAGCTGCGCCAGGCGCAGCAGGGGCTCCAGAAGCGGCAGGCGCCGCTGCGGCAGCGCCTGCAGTAGCTGGCGGCAAAGAGGCGGCCAAGCCCACAGCAGCCCCGTCAGCTGGTGGAGCAGCAGCAGGTGAAAAGCCCGCGGCTTCAGCAGCGGCCGGAGCAAAGCCAACAACTCCAGCAAAGGAGCCGGCCAAGAAGTAAAATAATGGTGTGGTGCTAGATGGGAGATCCTCGTAAGACAAGAAAGTTGTTCCGCAGGCCCAGGATGATCTGGACCACTGACCAGCTGAATGCGGAATTATATGTCATGGGTTCCTACGGTCTGAGGAACAAGCGCGAATTATGGAAGGCCCAGACTGAGGTCGCAAGGATCAGGAATCAGGCACGTGCCCTCCTCGCGCTTTCAAGCGAAGCAAGGAGCGAGAAGGAAAAGAGGCTGCTGAACTTTTTGAATAGGCTCGGGCTAGTCAAAGAGGGCGCGACACTTGATGACATTTTGAACCTCAAGGTAGAAGACCTGCTTGAGCGCAGGCTCCAGACTATAATCATGAAAAAGTCTGGCACAAAGTCGCCCTACCAGGCAAGGCAAATAGTCAGCCACGGCCACGTCTCGATAGGCAACAGGAAGGTCAACATTCCCGGCTACCTTGTCAGGACCGACGAAGAACCACAGATACTGCTCCATGTGGAGCTTCCAAGCGCTGCCGCGGCAGCCCAGCCCGCATCATAGACTGACCACGTCAACGTGGTCTATCTTGCCGTCAGAGTTCATGTCAAAGCCTTGGACCACGAGCGCCCAGCCCTCTTCGCCATTGTACCTCCTGAGCACTTCTTCGCTATAGTTTGTCAGTGCAATTACGGCAGACTTTGTCCCCGCTGACCTTACGCCTGCGACCACTATGACGCTTGAATTGCCGTCGTACGGGTTCTTTATCTTGGCAATGAGGCCATGGTTGTCGAGGCCGTAGCGCTTACCCGAGCCGTCCACAAGCCCTGACCAAAAATTCTTTTCATCGAACCTGACTGGCAGGTAGCGGTTGAACTCTGAAGTCACGATGTTTGTGCCCGGACCTCCTATGGAGATCAGGTTGTTCCCCGCTAGCATCTTTTCAGCCTTGGCGTCAACGTCTAGCTTTACTATGAACTCTGGGGGCAGCGCGCTGGTGATGTTGCCAAGGAAAAACGCAAGGTGCGCTGCATAGTGTCCGTCCCTTGCCGACGACTTGTATGGGCCATGCGGGTCAGGCGCACCGACCACCATCAGCCCCTTGAACGAATTATTATTATTATTCTCGTCAGCTACTACGTAGCGTTCAAAGAACTTGCTGGCATGAGGGTGCCTGCTAGTGCTTATCGAGAGCTGGCCGAGCTTGGTTTCGCCCCACTCCATCTCTATCCCAAAGGATGGGCTTGCGGCCCGGTAGAGCCGGGCTGTTCCTCCTCTGACAAAATTTTTCCCGATCTCCTCTACCGCGCCTATTTTGACCAGCTTGCGTATGTAGTAGTACGCGCTCTGCTCGTAGATCTTTAATTCTTTGGCAACCTGCGCAGGATACATCGGCCCCTCTGACAGCAATCCCATTATGCGCCACGCCACAGGGTTTGACAGCACCCGCATGCGCTCGACGTCCCGGAAGACAATGATCTTCTTGGCCGACGCCTGCCCGCCAGCAGCCTCGGAAACCAGTCTTTTTTCCAACGTACCATTATTATATTATAGCACTATATAACATTATGTAGCGGTATAAAATTACGTTGCTGGCACCATGGAGTGTCCGTTATATAATTCGATATAATGGTGCATCCAATAATTTAATAGTTATTTTAAACTCAGTTCACTTCCTCATAATCAATACAACGACATGTGTTCGATAATAGCATACAAGGGAAAAAAGTCCGCAGCGCCGATTGTCGTCGACAGCCTCAAAAGGATGGAATATCGGGGCTATGACAGCGTCGGAGTCGCCACCATTGACAGTGGCAGCATCTTGGTCCGCAAGGGAACGGGCAAGGTCGTCGAAGTCAACAAGAGCTTGAACATGAGCCAGATGCCCGGCAGAATAGGCATCGGCCACACAAGGTGGGCCACCCACGGCGGCGTCACTGACAGCAACGCCCACCCCCATTCCGCCTGCAATAACAACATCGCAGTCGCACATAACGGCATTATCGAGAATTATAGAGAATTGAAGGAGGAGCTCATAAGCGCAGGCCACAGCTTTGCAAGCGAGACAGATAGCGAGGTGATAGCGCACCTCCTTGAAATCCATTACAGCAAGGGCGTGAGAGAAGCTATGATAGAGACCTGCAAAAAGCTCAGGGGCAACTATGCTTTTGTCGCCATTTTTCAGGACGGCACCATAGCCGGCGCGCGCTATGAAGAGCCCCTGATAATTGGCGTGGCAAACGACGGCTATTTCATTTCAAGTGACGTGCTCGGCTTTCTGGAATACACCGACAAGGCGATATTCCTTGAAAACGGTGACATCGGCATCATCGACAGTGGCAAGCTGGAGGTTTTCAACCTTGAGGGCGCGCCGGTGGCGCACCCAATAACTCAGGTGGCGTGGGAGCTTGGCGACATCGACAAGGGCAAGTACGCCCATTATACATTGAAGGAGATAAACGAGCAGAGGCTGACTGTCGTCCATGCAGGCAGACACGACGAAGTGGCAATGAACAAGTTCTGCGAACTGCTTGCCGGCGCCAAAAGCGTCTACATCACCGGCAGTGGCACGAGCTACCATTCCGCGCTCATTTTCAAGTATATGCTTGCCAGGTTCGCCAAGACAAGGGCTGAGACTGTGATGTCAAGCGAGTCGCAGTATGTGCTGTCATCCATCGACAACGACTCGGTTCTAATCGCGATATCACAGAGTGGCGAGACCGCGGATGTGCTCGACTCTGTCAGGCTCGCCAGAAGACAGAGAGCCAAGATACTGTCAATTGTCAACGTGGCCACGTCGTCGCTTGCAAGGAACAGCGATGCCTTCCTGTCCATAAACTGTGGGCCTGAAATAGGCGTGGCGGCTACCAAGAGCTTTACCGGCCAGCTGGCGCTCATTTACAGCGTCACCGATAGGCTGTGCAGCGGCTGCCTTGCAACCGCAAGGGCGGAATTTGCGATAGCAGTTGAGAACGTCATTGCAAACCAGGCAAGCGCTATGAGGGTGGCTGAGCAGATGAAGGACTCCTCTGACATCTACCTCCTTGGCAGGTCGCTTCACTACCCTGTCGCACTAGAAGGCGCGCTCAAGCTCAAAGAGCTTGCGTACGTCCACGCAGAAGGCATCCCTGCCGGCGAACTAAAGCACGGGCCGCTGGCGCTGATGGAAAAAAACACCTTTGTGATAATGATAAACCCGCACGATGCTACGTTCAGCGACACCATCTCTAATGCCCACGAAATAAAGGCAAGGGGTGCAACTGTGATCGGCATCTCGGACCGCAATGACGACGTCTATGACCACTGGATCGAGATACCGTACCTCAAGGAGGAGGCGTTCTACCCAATAGTCGAGGTCATCCCGCTCCAGATGCTGGCGTACCAGATGGCGCTTGCAAGAAACGCCGACCCTGACTACCCGCGCAACTTGGCAAAGTCTGTAACTGTCAGGTAGCAATAGTAGTACGCAAAAATCAAATTAGCAAGCCGGATGCCGCATATACAGTAGTAATATATGCTGGCGAGGCTCTTTGAAGTCAGCGAGGCCAGAGGCAAGGGCAAAGGGTTATTTGCAAGAGAGCTGGTGCCGAAAGGCATGACAGTTTTCTTTGAATGTCAGCCATGCAGGAAGATAATAAAGACCGGCTTCCAATTGCTGCCAGAGGACGAAAAGAATTTCATCTTGAAATACGGCTATGCAGAGGCCGACGGCTCGTACCTCGTGCCTTGCGACGAAATCATTTACCTGGACCATTCGTGCAACGCAAATACACTTGATTTTGACCGTGGGTTTGACATAGTAGTCCGGGACATTGCAAAAGGCGACGTACGACTACAGGCTCTTCCATGACAGCGACGACCTGTCGTTTCAATGCCTGTGCAGAGAAAATGTTTGCTACGGGATTGTCAGGTGTGTCTACCCTCCGCTGGAAGAGCTGGCCAGATTTTGGAGCAGCGCGTAGATTCTGCCTTGAAATGCATTAGCAATGTCAGCCAACCGCCTGGGAAAAAATTACCAATCTAACGAAAAATTGAAAAAGAAATGAAAAAAGGTGTGGGCGGTTTTGCACCGCTGCTAATACTGCATATTCTAGCCTGTTGCGGTTCCTGTTGATGTCCTTGTGCCGCTTGCAGGTGATGATGATGATGACGACCCAATTGGGACATCTGGGAAGCTCTCGCTCATCCTCTGTTCTGCCACTGCGCCTGCCTCTGCCAGTATCCTGTCTACCTCTTCGCCGCTTGCGTCAAAGGCAAACGAGGTGTTGCCCATGCTTCCTGCGCTCATCATGATGTCGCTGAACACGCCGTTGATTTCTCCAAGTTCCCTGTCGACCTCTGGCATCACGCCTGAAAGCCCTGACCTTACTCTCGTCAGCGCGCCCATCGCCGGACCGATTGCAACCATCACGTCACCGAGATCGACGGTCGATTCCAGCCTGAGCTGTATCTGTTCCAGCGCCATCTTTAGCTGCGAGATCATTTTGGTCGTTTTTCTGACCTGAGCTATCTCATTTGAGATGATTTTGCCTTGCTGTGCGTCGTGCCTCTGCAGGGCGGAGACTACTTGGTTGAATAGAGATTTTTCTTTACCGCGTAATTTCTCAAGAACGGTATCCAGCTTTTGGTTTTGCGCCTGAATCTTATTCTTGGCAAACTCGATCCTCGGCTTCAGCGGTTGCTGAGAGCCGAGGCTTTGCTTTATTTTCTCAGACACGTTAGGCTTGTTGTCCTTTACCCAGTTTCTGCTAAAGCTCGTCATGGCAACTAGCTAATGAAAGACTCGTTAAACAGAAGTGTTATAATTGAATAACCAAGTAGTGATATTTTCTAGACTTGCGTTCATCGGCTATAGAAGAACTAAAAGTATTAAATGCGGTAAATGCACACGCTACTACAGTAACGTATATGGTTAGAACAAAGGTGGCAAAGGAATCTCAGGGCAGCTCTCAAGAAGAGCAGGGTCTGCCCAAGTGGGCAGAAGACGAGATAAGGGCAGCCCAGTTCGGCAAGCCAGAGATCATTAGAAGGACAGGTTATTTCCTTGACATTTACGAGAAGGACTTCAAGGTAGATGTCCAAGTATACGAGCCAATGCCCGACGGCAGGACAATAGTCGAGGGCCTCGATGTCCCCAAATCGATGAAGATATCCGACTTTATGAAAGGCTTTGTCTACGAGTTCAACATAAGCGTATTTACTGCATACCTGAGCGGCAAGCTCGTCGAACTATTGAAAACAAAGTTTGCCCTTGACATGAAGGCGATATACAGGTTTGAGCTAAAAGAGCTCCAGATGATGGATGTCGAGTCCGACCTTCCTGCTGCCGCTTCTTCCTCAGCAGAGGACGAAGGTGACGATTAGATCACCACTTTAACCCCCGGCGCGACACTGCGCCAGTTATAGGCTGCACGACGAATGGCAGCGTGTGCTTGAACCACACTGCCGCCCTCATGTAGAATGGCACGACTATCTCAAGGCGGGGCGAATTTGCGGCGGCCAGTATTGCTTTTGACACCGTCTTTGGGTCGAGGGCAAAGCCGGTGTAGTTGGGCATCCTGCCGGCAAACGATTCGTGGCTGAAAAAGTCGGTCCTGACCCCTATAGGGCTCACAGTAGTGACGCGCACGCCCGTCCCATGCATCTCGTGGTGAAGCGACTCGGAGAAGCCCAGCATCGCAAACTTGCTGGCACAGTACGGGGCGAGGCCGGCGACCCCAAAGCTCCCGGCGACGGAGGCGACATTTACGATGTGCCCGGATCTTCTGGCAAGCATCGAATCGAGAAACACCTTGGTGCAGTAGACCATGCCTAGATAATTTGTATCTGTCACCGCTTCGATCTCTTCGATGCTCTGCTCCTTGACGCTCTTGTAGATGGCAAAGCCGGCGTTGTTCACCAGTATGTCCACGCGGCCAAGCCTATCCAGGACGTCTCTGCCCATCTTTAGGACCTGGGCCTTGTCAGACACGTCGCAGGCGTAAGAGATGGCATCGCAGCGTCGCTCGCTTGCTGCCACCATCATCATTATTTCTCCTGCCAGCTGCGACAGTTTTGGCTCTGACCTTGACACAACCACCACCGATTCAGCGCCTTCTTTTGCAAAATCAATGGCAGCCTGCCTTCCGATCCCTGATGAGGCACCGGTGATGACGACGGTTTTGCCGGAAAATTTCATGTGTGAATTATATTATTATGGCGTGCCTACTTTTATTCTGTCATGTTGTCACTGTCGCCCTTCTTGTCGTCGGCAGGGTTGTTTCCTGCGGCTGACTGGCTACTGCTGACGTTTGCTTTAGAGACCTTGCCTACTGCAATCTTCATCAGGGCGACCCAGAAGATTACAAGTGGTATGTGGTACGTCGCAATCCTCCATGCAATTATTACATTCAGCTGCGAGTCGCTCACTATGGTCTCAAGGTCAGGTATGCCGCTCAGGTTCACAATGTACGCCCAGAGGCCAAGCTCTGCAAGCCCCGAGCCGCCTATAGTTATAGGCAGGCTTCCAAATGCGGTGGCTGCAGACGTTGCCATGAGCGAGTCAAAAAGCCCGACTCTTGGCTCGACTGCGTTCGCAAGCACCATGAACGACACGCCCTGAAAAACAAAAGCTACGAACGTTATCGCCATCCCTACTGCAAACGTCCCTATCGCCTTGGTAGAATTGAAATTCATCCGGCTCATCTTGCACAGGTCTGCTATAGCCGAGTTTGTGGAATTGATAAAGCTCGTCGCCTTTTCCTTTGAGACGAACTTTTCTGCAATCCTCTGCGAAAATGAGGGCAGGCGCAGGTTGCGCTTTGCGGAGAACAACACAAGCGCCAGCCAGACCGCAAACGTCGGTATAGTGACCAGTATGACTGCGATGCCTACCACACTTCCGCCCCGGTAGATTGCAAGCGCGCCGGCGATAAAAGCCAGCATCGAGCCGACGAAAACGTCTGCGATGATCTCCATCGTGGTTACCCATGCCGCCTTGCCGGGCAGGACCCCCTTCTTTGAAAGCCATGCTATCCTCACGAATTCGCCTGCGACCAGCCCTGGCGTGGTCTGCGTCACGAATTCGCCTGCCAGCCTTGCAGATATCGTCTCGCCAGTAGAGGCAACATCATAGCCGATAAACCGGCGGATAAAATACTTGAAGCGATAGGCCTGCAGCATTATCTTGGTAATGGCCGCTGCAGCCGAAGCCACGAACGGGACAAGGCCCACTGCAAATACATCCTGCGGCGAGACGTTGGTAGTAAGGAAGAGTATGATGAAGGGCACCACACTTGCCGGGATGGCAACAAGTCGCCAGTTCAACTATAACAGTTGTTGATGAAACAGGGTACTATAATAACGAATGCGTCATGTGCAAAATGCATATACTCTAGTGCATCTTCTCCTGATTGTAGTAGTAATAATAAAATTGAACGCAATATTTATCACGGGCACAGCGGGCTCAGGCAAGTCGCTTCTCACTTCAAGGCTTTTGCAGTGGTACAGAGACAACAGCGCCTACCCTGTGAGCCTCAACCTTGACCCCGGCGCGGCCAGCCTGCCATACGACCCGGACGTCGACGTCCGCAACTACATCGACATCGCCACCCTGATGGAGAGTTATGATCTTGGCCCTAACGGCTCGCTTGTTATGGCAAGCGACATGATAGCGACCAAGATGGACGAGATCCAGCAAGAGATAGACGAGCTGAACCCCGACTATGTCATCGTCGACACGCCCGGCCAGATTGAGCTATTTGCGTTTCGCGCAAGCGGCCCGTACTTTGTTTCAAACCTGCAGGCAGACAGCAAGGTCACGGTGTTTGCTTTTGATGGCACACTCGTGTCGTCTCCCATGAACTTTGTCTCGATATCGCTCCTTGCGTCTTCTGTCAAATTGCGTTTGAAGACAGCGCAGGTAAACGCGCTTACGAAAAGGGATTTGGTGCTTGAAAAGCTCAAGGACGTGTTGGAGTGGGCCGGCTCTCATACTGCTCTCGAGCACGCGCTTAGCGGCGAAAAGGACGCCGAGTATTCGCTCCTCAGCAAGGACTTGGCACGCAGCATGAGCAGGAGCGGCTTTGGGCAGGGCATGATAGCAATCTCGAGCGTCACCATGAACGGCATGGTCAACCTTGCAGCTGCATTGGCGCGAACGCTTAATCAGGGCGAGGACGGCTAGCAAGATGGTCGTGAAGTCGCGCACCACGGCGATTGCGCCGTGCTCTACAGCCAACCTTGGCCCCGGCTACGATGTATTCGGCCTTGCGCTTGACGCACTGGAAGACAGAGTCAGGATAACCAGAGGACCTCCAGGCGGCGGGATAAAGATCAAGAATAGCGATGCCGCAATTCCAGTCGTGCCAGAATCTAACTCTGCCAGCTTGGCAGTAAAAAAGATGGCCGTTGACTTTGACATCGGCGACAGCCTTGAAGTTCAGGTTACAAAAGGAGTCCCAGCCGGCTATGGCGTTGGCAGCAGCGCCGCTTCGGCAGCAGCTGCGGCTGTGGCGTTCGACGCACTTTACAACCTAAAGCTCGACAAGGACAGGCTGGTAGAGTATGCGGCAGAGGGCGAGATAGCAAGCGCCGGCACAAAGCACTACGACAACGTCTCTGCATCTTTGCTCGGCGGTTTCGTTATAGTATCGAGCATTGCCGCCACGGGAGGTAGCGAAAGGCGTTTCATAAGGATCGAGCCGCCAAAAGACCTGGTGCTTGCAGTAGCAGTCCCGATTTCCATCGAGGTGCCTAAGAAAAAGACAGAGGTGGCAAGGAGCATTCTCCCAAAGGAGGTGCCGCTCAAGAGTGTCGTCCATAACATAGCCGGCGCAAGCACCATAGTGGCAGGCTTTGCGATAAAGGACGTAGAAATAATAGCAAAGGGCATCGATGACGTCATCGTCGAGCCGGCAAGAAAGCACCTTATCCCCGGCTACGGCGATGTCAGACAGAACGCGCTCGCCGCAGGCGCGCTTGCAGTGACTATAAGTGGAGCCGGCCCTTCAATGATTGCGTTCATGAAAGGCAGCAAGAACGCAAAAAAGGTGGCCAGTGGCATGGCAGAAGGGTTTGATCAGGCCGGCGTAAAGAGCAGCAGGACGTTTGTCTGCCGGCCCAGCAGCGGCGCCCGCGTCATCTGATGTTTTATTTCTTTGACTTGTTCAGGAAGGCAGACATCATTTTCTGCCGGTCTTCGTGAGCAAAGCAAAGAGCCCAGCCATAGATTTCAAGCCTCAGGCCCGTTTCAAGGTCGCTGTCCATCCCCCTGTTGATGAGCATCTTGCTCACCTTGACTGCCGTAAAGCTGTTCTTTGTTATTTCTCTTGCAAGTGCCATGCACTCGTCCATCAGCTTTTTGTTGAGTATCCTGCCGACCTCTACGGTCCTCTCTTTTTCCTTGGCCGCGTCGCCCTTGGGCGCTTCTGGCGGCAAGTTGTCGTCCGGGCCAACGCTTACTACCCTGTTGACAAGGCCGATTTGCGCAGCTTGGTCTGCGGTTATCATTTTGCCCGTGAATATCATCTCCTTTGCCTTTGCCGGCCCAACAAGGCGCATCAGGCGCTGGGTTCCGCCCCATCCAGGTGTGATGCCTATTGTGGCTTCGGGCTGGCCTATCTTGGCGTTGTTTGAAGCAATGCGTATGTCGCATGCCATCGCCAGCTCACATCCGCCGCCAAGCGCAAAGCCGTTGACCGCGGCAATGACCGGCTTTTCCAGCCGCTCTATCTTGTTAATGACGCTCTGAGCAGAGCTCGCGTATCGCTCTGCCTGCATTGGGTCGATGTTGACCATGTACGAAATGTCGGCGCCTGCGCAGAACGAGCGCTCGCCGGCGCCGGTAATGATTACAACCTTGATTGAATCGTCAGCGGCAATGATATCTATAGTGCGCGAAAGCTCTGACACCACGTCCACGTTCATGGCATTGAGAGCCTCCGGTCTGTTTATCCTCACTATGGCAATGTCGCCCTCTGGTTCTAGCTGAATGTACTTCATGGTAGACATATCTTGTATGAGAGACACCCAGACTTTCAATAAAATCTTTCTGAATAGTGGGCTAGGATTAAAAGCAGGCTATCGGAGCTTATTTTACGTGGTACGGCTCTACCGCTCTGGCGCCGACAGCGCAGAACAGGCAGACATAGTAGTGATGGGCGTGCCTGACGAGTCAAGGTCGCATGCCAAGCGCAAGGGCACCAGCAGGGCACCCAGCGTCCTCAGGATAGCTTCAAACGAGTCCGAGTTTTTCGAGCGTGGCGGCAAGAGGATCCCGACAAGCCCCATGCGCGGGACACTTGATAATAATAAGCGGGTATTTGACGCCGGCGACATCGCAGACAAACAAAAGCTCTACAAGACGGTGTTTGACCTTGCATCGCGCGGCAAAATCCCTGTCATGATAGGGGGCGACCACTCGCTCACTACCGAAGCGCTAAGAGCTGTTTCAGGCGCAACAGGCAAAAAATTGTCGCTCTTGTATTTCGACGCTCATCCTGATTTTGTTTCGTCTGCAAGGAACTATTACGGCTCTGTCCTGACTGACTCGACCCAGTCGCTTGACTTTCGCAAAAGCATGCTGGTAGGCACGAGGGCTGCAGAACCAGAAGAGTTGGAAAACGCAAGCAAAGCGGGCCTGCAGATAGTCACGCCACTTGACATTGTCGAGCTTGGAGTGCGCAAGGTGGCCGACATGATAGTGGCGAAAACGAGCGGCAACAGCGTTTACATTTCAGTCGACCTTGATTGTCTCGACCCGGCATTTGCACCCGGAGTGTCGGTCCCGTCGCCCGGAGGGCTGTCAAGCGCGGACCTTGTCTACCTGCTCAACAGGGCAATAAGCAGCGGCAACTTGGCAGGCATGGACATCGTGGAGCTTTCGCCTGACTATGACGTAAACGGAATGACTGCCAATCTGGCGGCAAGGATACTGTCAGAATGCATCGCGTCCATCAGGTAAGCGCCTGCTCAACCCTTTTCATCAGAATCTTGATGCTTACTGGCTTGTGTACAAGGTCCACAATGCAGTGGCATGCGTTTAGCTCGTTCACCCTTTCCCTTTCTAGCTCGTATGCGGTTATGAGTATAGTCTTGGTCCCGTCCAGATCGCGTATCTTGGAAGCCACATCGTCCTCGTGGCGTTTCCAAGGCTGTAGTCCAAGAGCAGGATGTCCACCTTCTTGCCTCGCAGCTTCTGCTCTATGCAGGCCCTACCAGAGTTGCAGCAGTAAGCACATTGTAGCGCTTTTTCAGCGCAGTGACATACACCTTGAGCACGTCGCTTCGTCGTCACAGACTATGACTGTCGTTTGTTTTCACTCCATTGGTGCATATTGTGCCAGAAGATTCTGCGATATAAGTTACACTGAATGAAACTTCTCTAACATCAAACCCTGTGAAATTTATTTATGAGTTCAACAAGTTACCTAGGAATAATTTGAGCAAGAAGACTTTATCAAAGAACAGCATTGCGCTGCTGATACTTGTCGGTGCAGTGGCTGTGGTCCTGTCATTGATCTCGTTCCAGTATTCGAGTTATACTTCGGCAGTGGAACCCGAGAAAATCGCAGGAATTTAGCGTAGCCTGATCGTGAGCTCTTCTCCCATCCCTATTGGCACCGTGACTGACTGGACATTGGGCTTGCACCTCACATAACGCGCGTACCTCTCCATATCTGACCGGTAATGCTCTGGGTACAGCATGTTGTCCGCCGCGATTATCCCGCCGACCTGCACTATCGGCAGGGCAAGGTCAAAATACTCTATTATGTTCTCCTTGTCTGCGTCAATGAAGACAAAGTCGAACTTTGACCTGCCGCGGAGCTTGGGCAGCACGTCAAGGGCAGAACCTTCAATTATTTCTATCAGCCTGCCAACGCTGGCCTGCTGAAAGTTCCTGCTGGCGCGCTCCACCTTCTTGCTATTTGCCTCGATGGTCACGATCCTCCCCTTTTTTGTATTAGACATCACTGCTTCGGCAAACCATAGCGTGGAAAACCCTGCAGAGGTGCCTATCTCAAGCACGCTCTTTGCTCTGATAGCCTTTAGCAGGATTGAAAAGAATGCGCCAGTATCAGCAGTGATTGCAAGCATCTCTTGGCCGGGCGCAACGTCGGCTTCACCCCTCCTTTCCCTGTTTGACTGCTCGTCAAGCCTTGATATGACCCGGCGAATTCTGCTGTCCAAGGACTACTACTATTGTGTCTGCTTTTACAAGGTATTTTTGTCTTCTTTATGCCTTGACGAAAGCGACAATAGGAGGAGGTTCACTTTTTCTGCCTCCCTGTTTACCTCAGAGACAAACTTTTGCTGTTTATGTAGTTGATCTTTTCGCGCTTTCCACCCCTCTATTGCAAGCAAGTGGTCGTCGGAGATTGAAGTGTCGTCGTCGCCGGACAAAGCCAAGGCAAAACTACCCTGTCAGGCTTTTAATCGTTGCATATACACATGCGTATCAACATTTTTTATTGTGTGTAGCCAAGAAGTTGCAATGGAATTTGTCAAGGTCAAGGAGCCTGAGCTGAGCAAGCCCATAATGATAGCCGCCATGCAGGACATGGGCAACGTTGGCAGCATTGCAATTGATTTCATTAACAAGAGCCTAGATACGAAATGCTTTCGGTATGTTTCGGCACCTTACCCGAATTACGTTGTTGACAAGGGAGGCCACATCGACTTTGAGCAGGACAAGTGGGAGTATCGATGGAGCGACGGCCTCATAGCGTTTGGAGGAGGCGACGGCCAGCCCCAGACAAACCAAGAGCTGTATGAGCTGTGCCAAGACGTGATTGACATCGCCAAGGCATACTCTGTCCAGCTGATATATACGCTTGGCGCGTTCCATACAAACAGGAACTATGACAAGAACCCCAAGACGCTTGTGACGACTACTTCGCCCGACCTGATGGCGCAGATTAGAAAGCTTGGCATGGAGACCACGCCGGGCTCGTCTCTCATTACTGGCTTTAATGGGCTCATACTTGGCTATGCAAAGGCAAACAACCTTCAGGGTATCGGTCTGTTTGCTGAAATAGACGATCCACAGATGCCACAGTACAGGTCAGCAAAAAGCCTGCTTGTCACGCTTGAAAAGCTGACATACCAAAAGTTCCGCGGGATGAAAGAGCTTGACGAAATTGCAGGCGCGATAGACAGTGAGCTTGACAGGATGAAAAAGTCTGGCGATTCTTTTCGCTTCTAGTGCTTCTTACCGTCTATCTGCACGCCCTGATCGAGCCTCTCCAGCTTGCGGCATATCATCTTGAATGAGTCAATCACGTCCAGTTCGATTACGCCGGGGAGGTGCTGTATGTTCGAGATATAGTTGTTGACGACGTACAGCTCATGCACCCTCGTCTCTATGCGGATGTTGCTGTCCTTCAGGTCTTCGGAATCTGACCTATTTGTCACCTGCAACGCGCCAGCGAACTTTTTCTGCAATTCAGTGTCAAGAGGGTACCTCCCCGACTTGACAGAATCCTCGATCATCTTGCACAGCTCGGAGATCTTCATCTATAGCTAGCTTGAATTTGCAGCCTTCTTAATCTATGTTGCCAGTACAATGGTATGAGCGAAAACCCAGAGCAGAGGAACAAGGACTCGAAAAAGGTAGCTGAAGAAAACATCGAGCAGCCGGTCGACAAGCAGAACCCGACAGAGCCAGTTCAGGTCGGCGGCGCAAAGGAAGGCAAGGGAACGGCTGCGCCCTAATCCACTCTCTTGTTGAGACAGTCTATTTCTCTAGGATATTTGGTAGATGCTTTCTTTTAGTACAAGACAACACTTTATTTTATTACCAATCTGCAGAACCTGTGCTTAAAGACAGGCAAAAACCATGCATGCTGCGTGACTATTATTCTGCTCCCCCACCTACCCAGTCCCTGCCACCAGCCTGCAATGCGTTTTCTATTGTTTATTCTTCTTCCACCTTGACGCCGGTGCCTATTTTCAGCTGTCTCCTGTACATCGTCACTACCTCTTCGATCGTTGTTGCGTCTTCGGGCTTTTTGTCGTCCCTTATCTTGCCAGTGAATTTAGGGAAGCGCAGAGCAAGACCGTAGCCAGGCCTCACTGTGTCCTTGGCAGCGGTATGCGATGGGCTCAGCGTGATTTCTGACGCTATTATTTCGATCACTATCTTGGGCTCGAACCACACGTCCATCTCCATGCCGGTGTTGACCCTCGCATGCCGCTGATTTATCACGTGCCGCTCCAAGTTTTTGTAAAACTCCTCAAGGTGCGCGTCAGTAAATCCTGTTCCTACCTTGGTGACACTCTGGAACATGTCTGCCTTGGGGTCGTACGCAGCAAGCAACAGGGCACCATACCTGCCGGCTCGCCTGCCCCGGCCGTGCAGCGCTCCCACGATAACGAGATCGAGCGTGTCGGCAAGCTCGCTTCTGTATTCACGCTTGAGCTTGACCCAGGCGTATTCTCTGGCCCCGGCCCTGTATGTGCTTGACAGCTGCTTTATCATGACTCCCTCGCAGCCGTTCTCTATAGCGGCAGCCATGAATTTGTCTACCTCTTCTGGCTTGCTTGCAATCGTCTGCTTGATTAGCCGTATCCTGTCGTCTTTGACTGCGTCGACTATTTTCTTGAGCAGCTTGCGCCTCTCTAGATACGACAGCTCTGTCTTGCTCTTGCCGTCAATATAGAGCACATCAAAAAAGTTCATGATGACGGGGTAGCTTTTCATCGCCTCTTCTACGCCGTACTTGCGCCGGCGGTGCATGAGCTCCTGAAAAGGCATGTACTCCTCCGTCTGCTGTTTGATGGCGACAACTTCGCCTTCCAATATCACTTCAGATTTTATCGGCTTGACCGCTTCTGTAATGTCAGGGTAGTGGCTTGTTATCTTTTCCAGCCTCCTTGAAAATAATTCAACTTTGTCCTTGCCCTTGTGCACCTGCACCCGCTCGCCATCCAGCTTGTACTCCACCCCCGCCTTGCCCTCCATGCGCACAAGCGCCTCTTCCGCGGTGGTTATCCGCTCGGCAAGCATCGGCCGGATGGGCTTGAAGAGCGTTATCCTGACCGACCTGACCGCTTCAAGCCCCTTTGTCGCCAATAATTTCGCAACGGTGCCAAGGTCACTTGAAACGTTGTATGCGTTTTCAAGCATTTTCCTGTTTGCCTTGTCGCCGGTGAAAGCAAGTGCAAGGGCGTCAAGGACAGTATAGTCGGCGATGCCAAGGCGCAGCTGCTCCATTGCGAACTTGATAATATAGCGCCCCTCTGCAGCCGTTGCGTCGTTGAGCAGGCTGCTTATCAGGCGGAGCTTGGTCTCCTGCGACCCCGAGCCCATGATGCGCGCGACCCTGTCAAAGGTAGAATATACCCGCTCGACTGTCATTGGCTCTGAAAAAAGCGTCGACTGGCTCTTTGACTTCATGGCTTGTCCCGCAGCATCGCCAAGGTCGCCGGTCTGCTGGTAGATTTTCTCTATCTGCGATATGTCCTTGCCAGACGAGCCCGCTATGGCGCGGATTGCCATCTTTTCCGCAAGCCCCAGCTCTATTCCTTCATAGTCGGGATACAGCTTGCCCTGAATCAGGTAGGTTACCTTGTCAATAGTCTCTGCAGGCGTCTTTTTGAAGAGCGCAACGAGGTAGCCTGTCAGGGCAAGCCTGCTCGACGTCTGCTCCATCTGCTCAAATGTCTCGACTACAGGCTTGAAGTCCAAGGTGGTTTCAGCTCTATTATTCCTTGACGCTTAAAGTTTTATCTGAATGATTATTAAAGGGCTGCAAGCAACAGGAGAACGAGACATCATGGGAGGTAACAAAAAAAAGCCGGTTGGCGCCTCTGACAAGACCGCGCAGGCTGGCCCGGGCGGAGCGGGGATCAAGCCAGCCGGAGAGGAAGAAAAGAAGGGAGCAAAGCCGACGCAGAAGCAAAAGCTTGCAGTCATAGTCGAGGAGCCGGCAGGCATGAAGGCCATTCAGGGCATGAAAGCTATAACGAAACAGACCCTTGCGAGGAACATTGGCGTGAAAATTTCAGTCGCCAACTCTTTCATAAAGTCCCTTGAAGCAAAGGGCGTTGTCAAGCCAGCAGGCGGGTACAGCGGCCACAGGGTGTACCAGCTGATCAGGCATTAACAGCAGGAGGCTTTTTTACAACCATTACGTCGCCTGGCTGGCAGGCTTCGACTACTTCTAGGTTGGAGACGACAGCACCTATTGGATTCATTGGCTGGGCAGCCGCGTCCTTGACAAATACGCATATCGAGCCGTTTGAAGTGAGATAAGCAACGTCGCCACGCTTGAACTGTGTCCTCTGCTTTTCTGCGCCGATAACAAGCCCGGTTTCGATGTAAGCAAATTTGTCTGCATAGCGGTGCACCCTGTCTTGCAGGGGGAGGTTTTTCAGTATCGCGTTTGACGTCAAGGGCGCCAAATGGCGCACGAGCTCACATGACGCCGAGCCCCTTTTCACTATTTCAATGTCAAGCCTGAACCTTGATACTGATCCTCCTGCTGCCGGCTGCATTATACCATCACATTCTGGCAATGCCTGCCATCTAATGAAAAGGTTTCTTGGACGACTAAATTCCCTATCTGACGTATGAATGATTTGCTGTATGTAGCTTTTCTTACAAAACCATATTTTCGTCAATATTTTCGAGCTCTATTGAGGGAATCTTTTAACGCGCGACCTCAAATGCTCAACCTCGCCACAAATGAAAAGCTGCTCCCGAGCACCGGGATATTATTCGCAGTAGTCGTCACCATAATGCAGGGGCTGAATATAGCCCGCATGACAAATGCGGTTTTGAGCCAAGCGTTATCGATAATAGCGATAATAGGGTTCTTTTTCACGGTGACGATTTCCGCGCAGCTGCACCACCCTCTGGCAGCAGTTCTGTCCAGAAAGGCGCATCCAAGTCCAAGTTCCGAAGAGGAGAGGGAGGGATAGGCAGCCTCACATAATAGAAAGGAGCGACGTGTCTCTGCCGTAATAGCATAGGGTTGCAGCACGCTTAAATAGAGACGGCTACCAATAGAAATACGCACTCGATTATTACCCCTAGCGCAGATATTACACAAATGGGGCAAACATTTAATTAGATATTTATTATGCTTTGGATTATTCTTGGTAGTCAAGCATTCTTCAAAAAAACATTCTTCTGTACGAAAAAAGGCTGCCACGCAAAAGGCCGCCAAGAAGGCAGGCGCCAAGAGCAAGAAAATCGCCGCTAAGGCGAAGGAGCAGGTCGAGCAAACGAAAAAGTCGTCCCGGCCCGCTGACGAGGTGATCACTTATCCCGAATTTGAATACGAGCTGAAAGAGATACCGCCGCAGGACAGCAAGGTGCTGTTAGGCCCGCCTTGGCTCACCAGGTTCGAGCGCGCAAGGATAACAGGCGCTCGCTCGCTGCAGCTGTCGCTTGGAGCCCCGCCGCTTATCAAGGTGCCCGAGGAGGCCAGAAGCTCGATAGCCCTGGCAGTTGCGGAAGTTGAGGAAAAGGCGCTTCCGATATCAATAAGGCGCATACTGCCAAACGGTACGTACCAGGACATCCCGATAGATTGGATGAAATAGCAATGAAAGTCAAAAAATTGACGCTGCTGACCCGGAGCGATCCTGTGAAAATTTGTGCTTGAGACGCACCCACAAGTAGCAGCAGTGTGTTGTGAAAAGATGCCATATATATTAGGCATCTAGAGAGTTGCTAATCTTCCTCTATTTCTACCTCTGTCACAGACAATCGTTGTTGTTTTATAGTGTTGACAATGGAAGATACTTTCTGCATGGTCTGTGACGCGTCGGCTGACCCGGAATCTATTTCAAGTTCCAACTCTGTTATAGACAGTCCCTGTTCTATTACAGAGTCCAAGATTGAGGAAACCTTCTGCGGAGCCTGCGAAATGTTGGTTCCACTTACGTCTACTTCTATTTCAAATTCCTTAACATTGAGACCCTGCTGCTTCACAGAGTCCAGTATTGGAGAGACTTTTTGCTGTATTTGGGAGACATCTGTTTTTCTCGAATCGATTTCAAGTTCTACTTTCATGTCGTCAACTTACATATAATATGATATTTAATAGGCTCTCACAATTTGTTGCGCCGCAATTTTCTATGATTTGCCTGCTAAATCCCATCCAGTAGTGCTAGATTTCTTTCAGCTTGCTTTCGTCGAAAATGTCAGACCCGTACCACCGGTAGCGGAAGTAGTCGAGGCACCACTCGTGGAACACCCTATCGATGCTGTAAAATATCATGTTCATGTCAGTCTCGCCCTTTTGCGTCGGGAACAGAACGGCTGCCTGCTTTTCATTCAAAATGACTGCGACTTTCACGCTTTCCACCATGCGCCGCTCTATCGCACCTTTGTTCAAGAGCTCGTTGTGGCTCAGCTTTTTGAGCAGGTCCTTTCTACCCTTTGGAATTATGACATCCTTTGGGAGGACGTAGCTGTATTTCACTCCCTGCTTTACCCTGCTCACCGCCGGCTCTATCAGGTCGATTGGCACCTGCGGCACTATTTCATAGATGTATTCCTCTGCCTCGCGGTAAATGTCCTTCCAGCGCTCAAGGATCGCGACGACGCCCTTGACAAACTCGCACTTGTCAAGAGCACCGAGCCTCATGATGAACTTGATCGGGAGCTCGCCCAGAATGTGCTCCGAGAAATACTCCTTGTGCTTTGAGAGGTAGTTAAAAGTCGGGATCTGCTTGGTTATCGTGTTGCCAAAAGTCGTCAGGGAGAATATGCCTTCAGGATCCTTTTCTATTAGGCCGGCGTCCTGCAGGCGGCTGACGTTGCGATGGGCTTCCTGCATCGTAATGTCAAGGTCCTTGGCAAGCTGCGATATCTTGGCGCTCTTTTCGTTCAGGCGGAATATTATTGCCAGCCTCTGCTCGCTTGCAAGCTCAAAGAAGGTCTTTTCAGTGTTGGCAAATGTACTCAGAGCATCGCCGTCAGCGTCAGTAGCAGATGGTGGCATATAGTAGCATCACAGAGGTCGATATTTTAAACATTCACTTCTGTCTCTCGCGCTTCTTTAGTAGCGACTGGTGTGCTCTTCTTCAGGGTGCGAGCGCGACCTGTTGTTCCTGCGGATGGTTATCACGCCCAGAACAATGAACCCTATGCCAATGGCTAGAATGATGTAATCTGCGAGCAGTATCTTGGCCCAGATTGGATTCATCATGCCGGCCCAGATGAACAGGAGCGCCAGAAACACGAGGGCAATTCCTGCTATGGTTTCACCGTTTATCTTTTCCTTTCTAGCCATATGCTTTGCAATCCTTTCCGGGATTATTAATATCTTTTAATTATTAATTGTGCTCGCGAACGAGCGTTCCCCTGCACTGCTCGCAGATCTGCTCATCGATGTTTGACTCGATGCTGTGGTGCACGTCGCATATCAAGAGCGTGTAGCGCATGTAGTTGCAGAGTCCGACGAACTTGGCAAGCGTGCTTGGCGTGTACGCCTTGTTCGTCGAAAGGTCTCTCGCGATGTCGTCTATCATGCGCATGACCTCGCGCACCGACTCTAGCTTTGAAATGAGCTCCATGTCACCCCTTGTGCCTCTGACGTAATTGCTGACCGCCGCCTGGGTTATGCCGAGCACCTTGGCGACGTCTTCTTCCTTGAGGGAATATTCCTTGATAAGCTTCTTGGCAAGTATCGCCCTGACCGCAGGGATTAACGACTTTGCTTCAATTTCTGAAGGGAGTAGCATTTGAGGGTGCACAATGAAAGCCAGTTTTTATTATATAAAGGTTCTTAGTTCGTACAAATATTATCACACAGGATCTGCTTGGTTTCGTTTATGAACAGGTTGTAATAGTGGTTTTCGCAGATCTGTTGTTTTTGCTCTTCTGAGAGCCGGTCAAGGGTCCTTCGCATGGTAGCAGCAGAATATTGGGTAGCGCACATCCGGGTCCTTTGCAAGTATGGAATGTTCATGCTTTACCAGCTCGCTCACCATCCTGCCTGTGGTAAAACGGCGTGTCGTCCTTGTCTATCGAGGAGACCCATATCTGAAATCACGATAACGCCTGACTTGCCACTATGCTTTGCCGTGCGCGCGACACGCTTCAGGATGGCAAGGAAATCTTCCTTCGGGTTAAAGGATACCTCCGACGAGTCTATGATGTCAAGCGAGCCGTTGTCCATCGGCGCCTTTGCATCGATGTCAAGCTCACGCAGCAACTGCTGGACAGAGCGGACGGTCTCGTAATGCGGCAGCAGCGATACAAGGTCGTTGTTCTTTTCAATCCGCGCCTTGCACAAATGTGAGTATTTTTCCCGGAAAGTGCCAAGGTCCGGGTAGACTAGGTTGTTGTGCTGCCTTGCGTCATGGGTGTTGCTGGCGCAAGAGATTTTGCCATTATATAATAGAGCTTGTATTTAAGTACGAGCGGACTATTCAAGCGAAATGACGCCTTTGCATTTATATATTCATGCGACTCCAACATCTGGACAGCATCATCAATGAAGGCCGTATTTGTAAAGGGCTATAACGCAGTTTCCGTGGACGATGTCCAGGTGCCAAAGATGGCAAGCGAAGGCGACGTGTTGGTGAGGATGCGCGCCTGTGGGCTCTGCGGCTCTGACCTTGAAAAGATATATGGCGAGTACGGCATGACGTCTGGCAAGCTCGGGCACGAGCCGGCTGGCGAAGTCGTCGCAGCTGGCAAGTCTGTCAAGGGATTTGCGCCCGGTGACCGTGTCTTTATCCACCACCATGTCGCGTGCTATTCGTGCCACTACTGCCTGCACGGCGACTATACGATGTGCCCTGCGTACCAGACAAGCAACATTAGCCCTTGCGGCCTCGCAGAGCAGTTTCTAGTGCCAGAGTGGAATGTGTCAAGGGGCGGCCTAGTGAAACTGTCCGGCGACGTAAGCTTTGACGAGGCGTCTCTCGTGGAGCCGCTTGCCTGTTGCATTAGGGCATGGAACAAGTGTAACTTTCAAAAAGGCGACGACATTGCTGTGCTTGGGGCCGGCCCGGCAGGATTGATGCATGTGCTCTTGGCGCAGACGTTTGGCGCCGGCAGGATATTCATTATCGACATCAATGACTTTCGCCTAAAGTTTGCAAAGAAATACAGTGTCGAGGCATTCAACTTGCTGGCCGTACAGGATCTGGCAGGCAAGATAAAATCAGAGACGGGCGGAAGGGGCATCGACATTTGCATCGTGGCGACCGGCAACACGAAAGCGCTGCTGCAATCGTTTGACCTGACGCGCAAGGGAGGAAAAATAATGCTCTTTGGCGTACCCCCCAAGGGATCGCAGATGTCGTACGACATGAGCAAGCTGTATTCAAGCGAGCATTCGCTCATCCCAAGCTATGCTGCGTCCGAAATCGAGACGAACCAAGCGCTCAAGCTGATAGCGGAAAGGCGCGTCGACATAGAGTCGCTTATCACCCACAGGTTCGACATCAGCAAGGCTGCAGAAGCAGTAAAGTGCGCACATGAAGCCAAGGACGCGATGAAAGTCATCGTGACGACTGAGCCGTAGAAGCAAAAAAATATTACTTTGGCATTCTATAGACTATAATAGAAACGAAAAGAGCAAAAAAAGAATGTGAATTACCGGGCTGCAGCATCTCCATGTTGTCCAGATCTGATGTCTATTGCGTCTTTCAGCTCCGACACAAAAATTTTGCCCCAGCCAGCAGACTCGGTACTGCTGCTCTTGAGAATTGTGTCGATAACCTTTTCCGCCATTGAATCGTTGACGACAGTCATTATTAGCGCATTTGTGTTGAACTCTTCTCGGACCATGCCTGTGCCTCTGCCGGATTCTACTTCCTGCCTTGGCATCTGGCCCCTGCCCTTTATGTTAACATAACTAAAATTTACGCCCATTTTTTCCAGTGCGCTAAAGGTAGCATCCATCTCTGAAGACGGAAGTATAGCTTCAATCTTTTTCATCATTCTCCGCTACCGGCATATTTCTAATAAGGCGTCGTCGACAGTGAACTAGAACAACCCATCCTACTCTCCTTTCAGTAATCGCGTTTCAGAAAACACAATAAATAAATAATAAAAATTGCCTGTCTCACTTGAAAGATTATGGACTGGGGACTGAAAAACAGGCTATCTAGGATAATCCGGCCTGAAGACGGCCGCTGCCTCATGCTTGCAGTTGACCACGGCTACTTTCTGGGCCCGACAGAGCGCCTTGAAGTTCCTCGGAAGACGATAACTCCGCTTTTGCCGTACGCCGACTCGCTCATGCTCACGAGGGGCGTCCTGAGGACATCTGTCCCGCCGGAGCGAGACATCCCTGTCGTTCTCAGGGTTTCCGGCGGAACCAGCATTATTGGTGAGGATCTCTCAAAGGAAACTATCACAGTATCAATTGAAGAGGCTATCAAGCTAAACGCATCATGCCTTGCACTCTCGATATTTGTTGGAAGCAAGTACGAACACCAGACGCTTGCCAACCTGGCCAAGCTGGTGGACGAGGGAGAGAAATACGGCATCCCAGTTCTGGCGGTGACTGCAGTCGGCAAGGAGATGGGCCGCGACACGAGATACCTAGGACTGGCGTGCAGGATCGCCGCAGAGCTTGGCGCGCATGTCGTCAAGTCGTACTATTGCGACAACTTTGAGCAGGTGGTTGAAGGATGCCCTGTCCCGCTCATTATCGCCGGCGGCAAAAAGCTACCTGAGGTCGACGCGCTCAAGCTGTCGTACGACGCGATCCACCATGGCGCATCAGGCGTCGACATGGGAAGGAACATCTGGCAGTCAGACTGGCCCGTGGCGATGATAAAGGCGGTGAAGGCTATTGTCCACAAGAGCGCCGGCGTCAAGGAAGCGTATGGCATTTTCCTCAAGGAAAAAGAGAATGACAAGCCTGGTCAAAGGCAGCCGCCGCAACAAAAGGCGGTCGAGACGGTCAGTAGCAGCAGCCGCTCAGGGTCGTTTGACTAGCCAGGAAACTTGGACAGGTGCTGGTGGACCATCTTCCACTGGTCTTTTTTATCCTTTTGCAGCACTACCGTGACTCTCGACCTGATGTTCACTGTGGTGCCGCGAAAGCTATAGTCGTCGACCAGCATCCCGGTGCTCTCGAGTGCAAAGGTGGCGACTGCGGCATTGCCGCCGAGGATGCTTATCTTCATGTCTTCAATCTTGAAGTCATAGTCAGCGAGGCTGGCGAACTGCAGCTGCTCGAGCATCAGGGCCCTGTCAAAGTCGCGCCTGTCGTATGGAGGCGAGTCACCGAACTTGGTAAAGCGCGGGTCGATGAACTCCTCTATTATTTCTATCCCTTTGGTCTTGGCCAGCTGGAAATATTTGTAGATCAGATCTCTGATCCTTGCAGAATCGGTGTCTGGCAACGTGTTCATGGATGGGTGACGGCAAAATCCTTATAACTCTTGTCAAAGGGCAGAACTGAGAATTTTTTAATGGCAGGCACCAAATAGATATGGTTGTTAGCACGGCTGGCGGCTGCAGTAATAATAGCCGCTGTCGCCATTATTGTTTCCCCATCCAGCAGATTGTTTTTGCTTTCCAATGCAGCTGCCAGCCATTATGATGACGTAGAGATATGGACGTCGGCCGACCCACATTGCAAGAGGTTCTTTGGCAAGAGCCTGCTCCAACTTGTCATAACATTTTCAGATCGTGACGACGAGAATAGCAATTCGGCTGATACTATAATGGTATGAGTGGATTCAATAACAGCCAGCCTATCAAACAGCACATCACGCTTTGACGTATTTGAGACTGGTAAGAGTTCCGGCAGGTTTGAATTTTTCCTGATCCATAAAGAGGCTGACGCAGTGCCGCCGTGAGACATTGACCCAATAAATTCTGACGATGTGGAAGGGGAAAACGATAACGGCAACGGCGTCAGCATAGGCGCGCCGATTAGAGAATTTGGTCCAGACGCTGCAAATGCTGACGCCATAGACATCGATGCGCAGCTGTTTGAGCCTGCGGGATTTGAAATCATGGTAAGCGACGTGACAGTTACAGCAGAGTATGAGGAAATAGATTTTAGCGGCAATGATCAGCTTTCGGCCCAGGTAATAACATAGGACCCCTCACTGTCGTCTGACAAAGGCTCTTACACGCTGGGCGAAGCGGCCAATGTGCCCATTGCAGATCCTGACGCCAATGAAAATGCAGCAGTGGCGAACTGTATCAGAGTATTTACTTCCTCCTCCTCCTCTGCAATCGATCAGGCAGGCGTGGAACTGTCTGCAAATGAAACAGGAAATGATACGGGCGCATTCAGAGTCGCTTTTCGCATAGTTTCACAAACTGACGATGATCATGACGAAATAATTATCTTGGCAAATGGCAACGACAAGGTCGTGATTTCGTATACAGACAGGCATATGCTGCCGATTATTCTGACAAAATCAGCAGTGGTGAAAACCCTGAAAAGGAATTCTTTCTTGAAATCAGTTTCGAGGAGTCTGACAGAGCGCCGCAAACTATCTTTGTCTACCTCTCCCCATTCTAAAAGACCTAAAGAGCAATCTGACTATTCGCGAATATGCTCTTGACAGCAATGATGGGAGCAATTTGCCGGCAGTGGCAGTTTCTGTTTCGATTGCCAACGCCGGCGGCGGCCAAGCCCTAGAGTTTGCCGCAGTTATTGAGGCAAGGGATCATAGTGGCGCAATAGTATTTCTGGCATGGGACAACAGCACACTCACCTGAATGGCGAAACTGAAATAGCACTTCCATGAACGCCGCAACAAGCCGGCAAGTACCGTTGAGAGCTTTTGTCATCTCGCCTGACTTGCAAATATTGTCACCAATCTCTTTATCCGAGATACTGGTCAAATAGAATTCAATGGGTCGCAGCTTCTAGCTCAAAAAATTTGAAGATAAACAACGGATTTCGGCTTTCAAGGCAGCCGTGTTAGCAATAATTATGCAAGCTAGCCGAACGTTATGTTTATAAATTATACCAAAGCAAGCTATCAAAAATGCCTCAGGCTGGCAGCGAATACGGTTGTTGTAGGCAGAAGGTTGATGTTCTGGTTCTGCTGTTACTTGCCTAGGGCAAACTCTGCTCAGCAAGCAGGCGTTTGTGAGTTTGATTGGTGAACAAGATAAATGGTTGAAATGACTGGCGCAAAAGCGTTGATCCAGGCCCTTGAGAAGGAGGCCGTAGACGTAGTCTTTGGACTCCCTGGAGGAGCAAACCTTCCAATATACGATGCCCTCGTAGGGGCCAACTTGAGGCACATCCTTGTAAGGCACGAGCAGTCCGCAGCTCACATGGCAGACGGCTACGCCAGAATAAAGAGAAAGGCCGGCGTGTGCTTTGCGACCTCTGGCCCTGGAGCGACCAACATCATTACCGGAATTGCAACAGCCTATGCGGATTCTTCGCCCATAGTGACGGTGACAGGGCAGGTGCCGCTTGCCATGATAGGCAAGGACGCCTTCCAAGAGACTGACATTATAGGCATCGCAAATCCCTGCACGAAATATTCGTTCCAGCCAAGGGCGGCCGGCGAAATCCCTGAGGCTGTCAAAAAGGCGTTCTTTATCGCCGAGAGCGGGAGACCCGGCCCAGTGCTCGTGGACATTCCAAAGGACGTGCAGCAGGCCACAGCCGAGATGAAGTTCCCCGACCTCATCAAGGTGAGGGGCTACAATCCCATAGTTGACGCTGACCTCTCCGAGCTAGGCAGAGCCGTTGATTTGCTGTTCAAGGCCGAAAGGCCGATAATAATGGCCGGCGGAGGCGTGATACTTTCAGGAGCGTTCTCCGAACTCCAGGCATTGGCAGAACTCCTCATGATCCCGGTGGTTACTACGTTCAAGGGCAAGGGCGCGTTCCCCGAGAACCACCCGCTTGCCATGGGCCCGATAGGGATGCACGGACACGCAGAGGCAAACAAGATAATCCTCGAAGCCGACCTGATACTCGCAATAGGCGCAAGGTTCTCAGACAGATCTGTCGGCCGCTTTGACGAGTTTGGCAAGGGCATAAACATCGTACATATGGACATCGACCCGGCAGAGATTGGCAAGAACAAGTCAGTCGACGTTGCCATAGTAGGCGACGTCAGATCCTCGCTCCGCACCCTTGTCAAGATGCTCTCAAAGAAGGTGGCAAAGAAGAGGGATCCTGACAACCCTTGGCTCAAGCGCAGAAAGGAGCTCATACAGTATTACTCCGAGACCCTCAAGGACTACCCGAGGGAGATAACGGCCAAAAAGTCGCTCAAAAAGTTGCGAGAGTTGTTGCCGCCCAACGCCATAGTGACGACCGAGGTAGGACAGTGCCAGATGTGGGCGTCGCTCTACTTTGACGTGATCTCGCCCGGCACATTCTTTAGCTCGACCGGCCTTGGCACTATGGGCTTTGGATTCCCTGCTTCGATAGGAGCCAAGGCCGCAAGGCCAAGCGTGGCGGTGGTGGACATCGCCGGCGACGGCTCGTTCAACATGACTGAGAACTCGCTTGCTGTGTCGGTGCTTGACAAATTGCCGGTAATAGTATTTCTCATGAACAACTACATGCTTGGCATGGTGGCCCAGTGGCAGCGCACCTTCTACAGCAGGCGCTACAGCGGGGTGCACCAGCATAACTGCCCTGATTACATAAAGATAGCCGAGGCGTATGGCGCGCAAGGAATAAGAGCCCAGTCGATGCAGGAGCTGGAGAAGGCGATCAAGTCGGCAATCAAGGGCGACGTGGCAACGGTGATAGACATCCCTATCGATCCAGACGAGGACGTCTACCCATTCGTGGCTCCGGGCACCGGCCTCAAAGACATGATAACAGGAGCATGATGGTGTAATAATGTCGATTACTAATACTCCAGTCACAGCGCCGCCGGGATCGTGGTACATAGTATCAGCTCTGGTTGAGAACAAGCCCGGCGTCCTTTTCAGGGTGACCAACCTTTTCAGGGCGCGCAATTTCAACATCGAGAGCATTACCGTGGGGTCAACGGAACAGCAGGACCTCTCGAGGATGACGATAACCACAAACAGCGACGAAAAGACGCTTGACCAGCTAGTCAAGCAGCTCAGGAAATTGATAGATGTGGTCGAAGTAAAGGTGCTCGACACTGACAAGACGGTATACAGGGAGCTTGCGCTGATCAAGATGAAGGCGGTCGACGCGACTACGAGAAGTGAGATCATCAACTATTCCACGATATTCCGCGGCAACATACTTGACATCGGCAAAGAGTCCATAACTGTCGAGATAACTGGCACGCCGGACAAGATAGATGCGTTTAAGAGCCTCGTTGAGCATTATGGAATTGCACAACTGGCAAGGACAGGCGTTTCAGCACTCCCAAGAGGCGTGGTAACTTGAAGGCGACGGCAAAGAAATCATCAACAACAACAACAACAAACAACAATGGCCAGAGCAAAGTCAGGATCTTTGACACTACCCTCAGAGACGGCGAGCAGACGCCCGGCGTGACCATAACGCCCGAACACAAGGTACAGGTGGCAATCAAGCTTGACGAGCTTGGAATCGACGCGATAGAAGCGGGCTTTCCGATAGTGTCGCAGGGGGAGATGCAGGCCATCAAGGCGATAGCAAAGCAGGGCTTGAAGGCAGAAGTGTGCGGCCTTGCGCGTGCTACAGAAACCGACATCGATGCCGCCATAAAGTGCGACTTGAAGTATGTCCACACATTCATTGCCACTTCTGACATCCACATGCAATACAAGCTAAAGTTGGCGCCCCAGCAGGTCTTGGAGAAGGCGGTCAAGGCCGTAGAATATGCGAAAAAGCACGGCATGCAGGTGGAATTTTCAGCTGAGGACGCGACGAGGTCGGACAGGGCATTCTTGATAAAGGTATTCAAGGCAGTGACCAGAGCCGACGCGGACAGGCTCGACATCCCTGACACTGTAGGTTACAGGACGCCGGAATACATGGCGCAGATAGTCAAAGAGGTCAGAGAAGCAACAGGGCTCCCGATCAGCGTCCACTGCCACAACGACTTTGGGCTTGCAGTAGCAAACGCGATCGCAGGCATCAATGCAGGCGCCGCGTGCGCCCACGTCACGATAAACGGCCTTGGCGAGCGCGCAGGCAATTCTTCTCTTGAAGAGTTTGTCATGGCACTTGAGATCCTCTACGGTAAAAGGCACAACATCAACACCAAGCTAATCTACGAAACTTCAAGGTTCGTGTCAAACACGATGGGTATAATCGTGCAGCCAAACAAAGCGATAATAGGCGAAAACGCCTTTGGCCATGAGTCTGGCATCCACACGCACGGCATAATCAACAACCCGCTCACGTACGAGCCTATAGCCCCCGAGCTTGTCGGCAGGAAGAGGTGGCTCCAAGCCGGGAAACACGCAGGCGCCCACGGCATCAGGGCGATGCTTGAGGACTTCGGCATCAAACCCACCGACGAGCAGCTCCGGCTCATAGTGGAGAAGCAAAAGAACATTGCAGACAAGGGCAGAGCAATCACCACGTCAGACCTGCTTTCAATAACTGGCGAGGTCATGAAGAACAACAAGTTTGAGGAAAAGTTCAAGCTATATGACTTTCACATCGTGACTGGCATGAACATCATACCGACTGCAGTGGTGAGACTGAACATGGACGGTAAGGACTTTATTGCCTCCCAGACGGGCGTCGGGCCGGTCGATGCAGCGCTCAAGGCGATACAAAAGATATCCGGCGAGATGGCAAACGTCAAGGTGCGGGAGTACAGACTCGATTCGATAACTGGAGGCTCTGACGCTCTCGCTGAAGTGACAATCAAGGTTGAGGACAAGAACGGCAACGTCGTGTCCGCGCGGAAAGCTGGAGAGGACATTGTCGTTGCTTCAGTGCAGGCAATGATGGACGCCATCAACAAGGTACTGCTCAGAAAGGTTCTTTACTCAAAGAGCTAGACAGACTATCTGATCGGCAGTTGGCGAGATACACCATTTCGCTTATCAAAGGCGACGGCATTGGCCCGGAGCAGGCGGCGGCCGCCAAAAGGATATTGGAAACGATAAGCGACCACTCCTCCACGAAATTTGTGATAAACGAGGTTGACGCAGGGGACGCTGCACTGGCAACGCACAGCAAGGCGCTCCCAGAATTTTCAGTCAACACCATCAAAAAGTCGCAGGCGTGCCTTAAGGCGCCGGTGGGCGAAAGCGCCGCAGACGTGATAATAGTTCTCAGGCGCATGTTCGACCTCTACTCAAATGTGAGGCCAGCCAAGTCGTACCCGAACATCCCAAGCCTCTCGCCCAATGTAGACTTGGTCACGGTGAGGGAAAACACCGAGGATGTTTACCTCGGGTGGGAGTTTAATGCCGACGAAAACACGGTTGTGGCCCTCAGGATTACGTCGGAAAAAGCCAGCAGGAGGATTGCAGAATACTCCTTCAAGACGGCGACTCTGCGCAACGGCAAGCGCAGGGTAGTCGCGGTGCACAAGGCAAATGTGATGCGCAAGGGCGACGGCCTGTTTGCGGCCACCTGCAGGGACGTTGCAAAAAAATACTCCAAGATACAGTATAGCGAGTTATACGTTGACGCAGCATCCATGAACTTGATCCGCAATCCAGAAGAGTTTGACGTTATTGTCACGACAAACCTCTTTGGCGACATACTCTCTGACGAGGCTGCTCAGATTGTGGGCGGCCTTGGGATGGGACCGTCGGCAAACATTGGCGAACATTTTGCGCTCTTTGAACCAGTGCACGGAGCAGCGTTTGACATCGCAGGCAAGAACGCAGCCAACCCGTCGTCCATCTTGCTGTCTACAAAAATGATGCTTGAATGGCTCGCCGACAGCCACAGCGACAAGAAGGCAATGCTGGAGGGCAGGCGCATCGAGGACGCCATCGTGAGCCTGCTCAGGCAGGACAAAAAGACCAAGGACATTGGTGGCATGCTGACGACAACCGAGTTCACAGAGCTTGTGGCAAAGGCGATGTACTGATATGATAACTAGGAAAATTTACGGAACCAAAACACAATTCTCTTCACGCCAAGAATAACGCAATATACAGAGTTGACACATACAGATGATGCATTAGGATTTACGAGTAATCCAAATTCATATCAAGTATTTAGCAGGATAAGGCGCAACTCATAGAATTATAAACATAGCGTGCGTCCATGACTAATAAAGGCTTAACATTCCTATCGATCTGGTTCCTTGTAGGGGCACTTTTTCCAGTCCACTTTTTGCAGTGCTGTTGTTATTGCCGCTTGCTCCAAGAAACGTGTCAGCGCAGCAAACACCTCGACCATTGCCCGCATTCTGCCACCCAGATGAGGTGTGCGTCCAGCTAAGAGTTGTCACGCTGGTGGTAAATGACGATAGAGGCACTGCACAAGGATCAGATTTCACGATCAATGTCGCAAGGTGCGCGTCTTCATTGTCTCCGTCCTGCTGCTCCACGGACGAGCTTGCAGCCCGAGTGGCAAGGTTATTGTCTATGAGCCTTATCTTGTTTTCAAGCAGGTTGGATAGGTGAAACGACTCTGCCCGCGTTTCTTGCTAGATCTCGGTTGTTGCGATTTTTCTTATCTCCTATGCTGTGGCAGTATAGTGTACTGCTACGAGAGGATCGAGAGCAAGACCGCGATGGTGACGATAGCGGCGAGCAAAGCGACCTACTTTACATTTGAGCCGAACAAATAGACAGGAAAATGACACAGGCTGCGCCTGCATAAATATCGATGATGCAATATTATTGCGAGCCCCTCGGTGCTCTCTTTTGCCACGCGATGAACATAAAGACGAACGGGATCGTCATGACCGCAGTGGCGATCAGTACGGGCTGGAACGCACTCGGATCAATTTCAAGTCCGGCCAGATGTAGAAAAGGAAGGGGAAAAACGGTAAAGATCCAGAACGCTACAAGGATCCCGATGAGGTGGAAGTTCCTCTTTAGAAGAGTTGTCAGGCTGAGCTTGTTTACCTTCTTCCTGTCGCAGCTAATGCACCTTGTCGTCGTGCCAGACACGTTAATCGGCACGATACATGAAGTGCAGACCCTGCTTTCGCAAAAATAGCATTTCCTGTCTGCAAACCGCGAATTGCAGATTGAGCAGCGCCGCTGCTGGTGTTCCGGTTGTTGCCTGTCAGACGACATATTGGAGGCAGTTGTATAGTGCGCCTTCAATAATATTACTATTTGTTTTTTAACCGATGACGACAGATTTTAGGCATAATAAGAGAAAAAGAGAGCGAGGGTATATGTGTATATGTGGTTCAATCGCAGGGTGATACTCTGGTCCGTCGCCCTGTTCCTGGCTTTGGCCATCCTGATGAGCATCCTCCATGAGATGGGGCACATCGCGGTGTGCGCAGCTGACGGCCACGACTATCGCATATGGGTAGAGGCCTGGAGCGGCCACATGATCTGCTTCAGGACACCAGAAGCCACCTTTGCCTACAACGCGATTGGCAGCGTCTTTGGCTTGGCAGGCACCGCGGCAATGGTAGTCGTTTGGCGGCTGGTCATGCCGGAGCAACTTGGCATGCTCGCTGTAGGGCTTGCATATGGAATCGACTAGGCGGCCAAGTTGGTCTTCGAAGGATTCTTTACAAGGGCGTACCTGTCGAGATCCATAGATGGGTACCTTACCGCCCTGCAGATCGCTGCGTGACTTGGCTTTATGCTGTACTTTGCAAGGGTAAAAGAACCGGCTACTGTGGTCAGGGCCTAAAGCAAAATTTAAATTTGCTTACTTTGACAGTTGGTGAGGGTTCAAAAAAATTCCTATACTCCAGCAAACCTATACTGGCTACGCGGCCAAGCTGATGCTAGAAGATGGCACCGTTTTTGAGGGCGTCGGATTTGGCTACCCTTCAGAAATAGCTGGCGAGGTTGTCTTTAACACGGGGATGGTGGGCTACACCGAAACTCTGACCGACCCGTCGTACCGCGGCCAGATACTCTGCCTGACCTATCCGCTGGTGGGCAACTATGGCGTGCCAAGCTTTGATGTAAAGGACGAGTACGGGTTGCCAAAGTTCTTCGAGTCAGACAAGATTCAGGCCAAGGCTTTGCTGATTCATAATTTATCGGACAT
This sequence comes from uncultured Nitrososphaera sp., assembly GCA_946480575.1. The sequence goes on from CAMLKF010000004.1 coordinate 46,082, forward strand.
TGCAAGCCACTGGAGCGTCACTAAGACGCTTGACCAGTGGCTTTATCAGGAAAGGATACCCGGCATTTACGGCCTCGACACTCGCGAGCTGACAAAAAAGCTGCGCGTGCACGGCGTCATGATGGGCGCGCTGGTCGTGTCGGAAAAAGCTGCAATAATTGACGATTCAAGGCTAAATAAGGTACTTGCAGGCGCGAAATATGAGGGCCTAAACTTTATGCCTGAAGTCTCGACAAGCCAGCCGCAGGAGTATGGCAACAAGAGCAAAGAATGCGTCGTCGTGCTGGACACCGGCGTAAAGTTCAGTATCATCCGTAACATCATGCGCACAGGCTACAGGGTGATCCGCCTGCCGTGGCACGCCACTTACGAGCAGGTAATGTCGTACAGCCCAAAGGGTGTGGTGATAAGCAATGGGCCCGGAGACCCCAAGGTCTGCACAGACACCATCAAGACTGCCAAGAAATTGATCAAGACGGCCACGCCCACGCTTGGCATCTGCCTTGGCAACCAGATCCTCGCGCTTGCGGGTGGCGCCGACACTTACAAATTGAAATTTGGCCATAGGGGCCAGAACAAGCCGTGCGTGGACAAGCGCAACAGCCAAGTCTACGTGACGAGCCAGAACCACGGCTACGGCATCGACCCAAAGAGCTTAGGCAAGACCGGCTTTAAGGTGTGGTTCTCAAACGTCGACGACGACACGGTAGAGGGCATCGAGCACAAGGGCAAGCCAATAATCGCTGTCCAGTTCCACCCGGAAGCGTCGCCGGGCCCCTACGACTGCATGTTTGTGTTTGACAGGTTCAAAGAAGTTATTGCAAACGGAATTACGCAACAGCAGCCGCCTGTGATTGAAGAGAAAGTGGTAAAAAAGAAAAGGTCGCCAAGAGCTAAGGCAGCGAGAAAGAAAGTTGGAGGAGGGAGAAAGGTCGCCAAGAGATGAGACAATAAAGAAGGTTCTCGTCCTCGGAAGCGGGGCAATCAAGATCGGAGAAGCGGGCGAAAGCCGGCAATAAAAACTGGCCGCAAATTCGACTACTCCGGTTCGCAATGCCTCAAGGCACTTGCCGAGGAGGGAGTCAAGAGCGTACTCATAAACCCCAACATCGCGACGATACAGACGGACACGCGCTTTGCAGACAAAGTGTACCCTGTGCCAATCAACACGGACTATGTTGAAAAAGTTATACAGGCAGAAAAGCCTGACTCGATAATGCTGGGCTTTGGCGGCCAGACTGCGCTCAACTGCGGCGTCGCCCTGCACGAGCAGGGCGTATTGCAGAAATATGGCATTAGGGTCCTTGGCACCCAGATAAGAGGAATCGAGATCACAGAGGACAGGCAGCTCTTCAAAGAGGCTATGATAAAAAGCGACGTGCCGGTGCTGCAGAGCTTTGCAGTCAATTCGATGCAGGAGGCATTCAAGGCTGCAAAAGAGATAGGCTACCCGGTCATCATCAGGGTCGCCTACACGCTTGGCGGCAGGGGCGGGGGCGTCGCGCACAATGAGTACGAGCTGCAGGAGATAGCGCAGCGCGGCCTCAACCTCAGCATGGTCCACCAGATCCTGATAGAGCGCTATGTGGGCCACTGGAAGCAGATAGAGTACGAGGTGATGCGCGACTACATGGGCAACAGCGTCATAGTATGCAACATGGAAAACGTCCTTGCCATGCGCGTCCACACTGGCGACAACATTGTCATCGCGCCTTCCCAGACGCTCAACAACTATGAGTACCACATGCTGCGCTCGGCGGCCATTAGGGCTACAAGCTACTGCGGCATCATGGGCGAGTGCAACATCCAGTACGCGCTTGATCCAACATCTGAACAATATACTGCAATTGAAATCAACGCGAGGCTGTCGAGATCGTCGGCTCTGGCAAGCAAGGCCACAGGCTACCCGCTGGCGTACATGGCCGCCAAGATTGGCCTTGGATATTCGCTGCCAGAACTTATCAATAGGATTACCAAAGCCACTACGGCGTGCTTTGAGCCTTCGCTTGACTATGTCGTGTTGAAGATGCCTAGGTGGGACTTCTCCAAGTTCGAGCTTGTCAAGCGAAAGCTTGGGAGCGCCATGAAGTCGGTGGGTGAAGTGATGGCGATTGGCAGGAGCTTTGAAGAGGTAGTGCAAAAGGCGATCAGGATGTGCGACATGGGCAAGGACGGGCTTGTCTCAAACGCCAACAATAATTCCTCTCCAGCGCGCGCACCTGAAGACATCGAGAGGATAGAGCAGGCGCTAATTCATCCAAACGATGAGATAATATTCGCAGTCGTCGAGGCCATGAAGGCCGGAATGACTATCGAGCGGATTTATCAGCTGTCGGCAGTCGACCCCTGGTTCCTGACCAAGATAAAGAACATCGTTGACATGGAAGACAGGCTTCGCAAGTCCACCATCGTTGACGAGGACCTGATAAGGAATGCGAAAAAAATGGGCTTTTCCGACAAGCAGATCGCCCGCTGCCAGAACCTTGACGAGATGCAGGTCAGGTCGTTCCGAGAGAAATTCGGCATCAAGCCTGTCGTCAAGCAGATAGACACGCTGGCGGCAGAGTGGCCGGCCAAGACCAACTATTTGTATTTGACGTACGGCGGCCAGACCGACGACATCAAGGTCGAAGATAACAATGGCAAGGACAGCAGGATGATTGTGTTTGGCGCCGGCCCTTATAGGATCGGAAGCAGCGTCGAGTTTGACTGGGGGACAGTCAACATGGTATGGGGCCTCAAGGAGAATGGCGTCAAGGAAATCTCGGTCATCAACTGCAACCCCGAGACGGTATCGACGGACTATGACATCTGCGACAGGCTGTATTTCGAAGAGCTGACGCTCGAGCGCGTGCTTGACATCTGCGAAAAGGAAAAGCCGACAGGCGTTGTCACCTGCGTCGGCGGCCAGACGGCAAACAACCTAACGCCCAAGCTTGCCAAGAACGCCGTCAACATCATTGGCACTAGCAGCGAAGACGTTGACAGGGCGGAGGACAGGGCGAAATTCGGCCAGATGCTCGACACGCTCGGCATAAAGCAGCCGGCGTGGAGGAAGTTCACCTCGCTTGCAGAAGCAGAGGAATTTGCAGAAACAGTCGGCTTCCCCGTGCTGGTCAGGCCGTCCTACGTACTCTCTGGCGCCGCCATGAAGGTGGTGTGGGGCGAGCAGCAGCTCGAGCGATTCTTGACCGACGCCACGAACGTCAGCCCCGATCATCCGGTAGTCATCAGCAAGTTCCTGCAGGACGCTGCCGAGGTCGAGGTGGACGCCGTTTCAGACGGCAAGGAAGTCATTATCGGCTCGGTCATTGAACATATAGACAACGCAGGCGTGCACTCGGGCGACGCGATGATGAGCATTCCACCCTGGCGGCTCGATAGGAAGACGATCGACACCATAGTGGATCACACGGCCAGGATAGGCAAGGCTCTCAATGTCAAGGGGCCGTTCAACATCCAGTACCTTGTGAAGGACGAGGAGGTGTCGGTGATAGAGGCAAACGTCAGGGCGTCGCGCTCGATGCCCTTTGTGAGCAAGTTCGTCGGCTTTAATATTATCAACCTGGCGGCAAAGGCGATGACCGGCAAGAGCCTGCCTCCGGCCGCAAAGGACCTGTGGCTCAAGACCACCGGCTTTGGAATTAAAGTCCCGCAATTTTCGTTCATGCAGCTGGAAGGCTCTGACATCGTGCTTGGCGTCGAGATGCGGTCGACAGGCGAAGTCGCGTGCTTTGGCAACAGCTTTTACGACGCGCTATCAAAGGCGTATATGGCGGCTGGTTATTCGCTACCGCTGTCTGGGACAGCGCTGATAACGGTCGGAGGGCAGAAGAACAAGGAGAAGCTGCTTCCGATAGTGTCGCTCACTTCGTCCATGAACTACAAGATGCTTGCGACAGAGCACACGGCAGAATTCATGGAGAACAACAGCTTCAAGGACGTGCAGCTGGTCTACAAAATAAGCGAGCCGGACCGCAAGCCAAACATTGCCGATTTGTTGTATAAGCGCAAGATCGATTTTATCATCAACATTCCGGCTACTTCTACGATTGAAAAGTACATGGGCATGCTGTATGACGAGTACCAGATACGCAGGAAGGCAGTAGAGATGGGGATTCCTGTGCTGACGACGATTGAGGCGGCAAGCTCGTTTACCAAGACTCTACAATGGTTAAGCAGCAACATGCCGACACTGGCGCCGCTCAGAAGTTATGTGAAGCTGGAATAATTAACAAAAATTGCGTTCTCATCCGAGGTTATGAAGATACGCCAAGACATACAAGGCGTATCTAGTATAAAAGAACCAATTTTTGCGCGGTTTCTTCTGAACTGGAAACGCGCGTATGTCTGTATGTGTCTATGTGTGTGTGTCCACATGCTCCTCTGGAAACGCGCGCATGTGCCCACCTTACAGTATGTGTGGTAGCACGCCGGCATCCCCGACCACGGACCCGTCCAGCGTCGCCACTATGCATTTCTCTACGCCATGCTGCACCACTCTCGTGATTATGGGCGATATCGACTTGTGGTGATAGTATTTCTCACCGGTTGCATACAAGTGAGGGTTAAAGCTGGGCACCACCACGATCTCGATGGTCCCTTCCTCTGCTGAAGAAAAGAGGGCCTCCTTCCGGGCCTGCATGTATATCCAGACCCGCTCGCCGTTTATCACGCTCCCCATCTTCGAAAAGACTGGGTGGATGTGCCCCATCACTATCCGCTTTACATGCGACCGCACCTCCGAAGGCATGCTGTGGCCGTGCACGAGCAGCGTGTCGTCGAGCGTCATGCCCTTGGTGCTTATCACGTTGACTGCCTGCGGCACGAGGTGCCGGATGTTGGAGTCATGGTTGCCAGGCACGAGGTAGACCTCTGCCTTGGCGGCAAGCTGCCGCAAAAACACCGGGATGTCATCCCACTCTTGCTTGCTTATCGAGCCGATAGTGTGCTTGATGTCGCCCAGAACCACAACACTGTCGGCGCGCTCTGATTCGACAAGCCCCAAGAGCTCGCCTACCATGTCAGAAACGATCATCCCGGTTCTGACTGTTATCCCCTTGTTCGACATCTCAGCTTCAAGCCCGATGTGGAGGTCCGACACGGCAACGTACTTCTTCTTTCTATCATCTTCGAGCAAGAGCGCCGCGTGCGGGTGGAGCGGGCGTACCTTCACGCTTTTTATATAGCTTGGATGAGGCAAATAAACCAATCAATGTCATCGCGGGTGCAGGACGCAGTCGAGTCCGGCAGCGTCAAGCAGATGCTGTTTCTGCCAAGCGGCAAAAAGCTGTGGATAGTTGTCGGCAGGGACAACGAATACTGGTCAGACCCTGATCTTGGCTTTTGCTCCTGCAAGGACTACTACTTTAGTACGTTGTCCGGCGGGCAGGAGTGCTACCACCTGAAAAGCGTCAGAAAAGCGATACAGGAAAACAGATTTGTAACCATAGAGTTTGACGACAGCGAATACGTGCAGTTCCTTCAGGCCCTTACTGACGATTACATAAACCTGCTAGGCCGCGGTTGAAAAGCTAGTGTTTGTTGTTGGCTCGGGCTCGGATTCTGCCGGCTGCTGCACCTCTTCTTCGGGTCTTCTTCCAGTTGTTGTTGTTATCGTCGTTCTTGCCTCGCCCCCCCTCCTTCCAATCGTGCTGTAATATTCGGCGCCGCGCTCCTGCTTGACCGTCTCGCCGCCGCGCTTGCCGATTTCGCTGTAAAACTCTGTGCCATAGCGTTCCTTGACCGCACCGCCTCCCTTTTCTCCTATTTCGCGGTAAAATTCGGATCCATAGCGCTCTTTTACGACTTCGCCGCCGCGCCTCCCGGCCTGGCTCAACCCTTCCCTGTCCTGGGCTCGGGCCTCGCCGCCTGCCTTAGCGACCCTCATCCGAGTGTCTGTGGTTGCTGCTGCCAAACCCCTCTTTTGGTGCGGTGCAATGCCGCCTTTCCTGGCTACCCTCTGCCTTGTTTCTTCGTTGGCAGATGCCAGACCTCTGCGCGCATGCCCTGGTGTGTCAGCGGCCTGCTCTGGGCTCATGCCAAGTAGACACCTATATCGCTTAAAAGGGGAGACGAAAAAAGTAAGCGAAGCTTGATCAAACATTTATTATCCGACTCCTTTTTTTAGAGCAATTAGAGTGTCTTCTACTACTCGCAGCGGCAATGTTCTGGTAGTAGGTTCCGGAGGCAGGGAGCACGCTCTTGGCTGGAAGATGTCGCAGAGTCCTTACGTAAATAGGATCTATATTGCTCCCGGCAACGGCGGCACGACCGAGAATAATGTCGACATCAAGCAGAACGATGTTGGCGGACTTGTGTCGTTTGCAAAGCGCCAAGGCAACAACCTGCTTACTATTGTGGGGCCGGAGGAACCGCTTTCGCTTGGAATAGTAGACGCTTTTTCAAAAGAAGGCCTGCGGATTTTCGGGCCGACAAGGCAGGCGGTCATGCTTGAATCAAGCAAGGCCTTTGCCAAGGAGTTCATGTACGATGCCGGCATCCTGACTGCAGAATTTGCGATATTTACAGATCCACAGAAAGCCAAGGATTACGTTGTCAGGCAGGATAGGCCGCTCGTTGTCAAGGCAGATGGGCTTGCGGCCGGCAAGGGCGTCATCGTGTGCGACAGCGTCGACCAGGCAGTCGAGGCGGTCGACAGGATGATGGTAAGGCAGGAGTTTGGCGCCGCGGGAGGAAAGGTGGTGATTGAGGAGCGTCTGTCCGGCGAAGAAGTGTCATTTATTGCGCTGTGCGACGGCAGGTCGATAATGCCCCTTGCGTCAAGCCAAGACCACAAGCGCGTATTCGACAGCGACAAGGGGCCCAATACCGGCGGCATGGGCGCATACTCGCCCACGCCAGTGGTGGACAGCGAGCTTCATAACATGATAGTAAAGCAGGTAATGGAGCCGGCGATAAAGATAATGAAAAACCGGGGGACACCGTTCAAGGGCTTCCTCTATGCGGGGATCATAGTGGACGAGAGGAAGCGCAAGCCCTATGTTCTGGAATTCAACGCGCGGATGGGCGACCCGGAGTGCCAGCCCATAATGATGAGGATGAAGTCCGATCTTTGTCAATACATAGACGCAGCGGTCGATGAAAGGCTCGGCTCGATGCCGCCAATCGAATGGCACGACCAGACCGCGGTATGCGTGATAATGGCCGCCCGCGGCTATCCAGGCATCTACGAAAAGGGCAAGGTTATAGAGGGCCTTGACTCTGCCTTTGGTCCAAACGTCGTGGTCTTCCACGCAGGCACTGCACGGGACTCGCATAGGAGATTCGTGACAAACGGCGGCCGCGTCCTTGCCGTGACGGCGCTTGGCAGCGATGCAAGGCAGGCCATAGACAACGTCTACTCGGCAGTCAGGAAGATACACTGGGGAGAGAACGGCCATCACTACAGGACAGACATTGCAAGAAGGGCCATTGGCCGCTAAAAGTAAAGAACCCCTTCTTCTGTCGCCACGGCATCCAGCTTTTTGTCATGCTTGCCATGCGGCACGCTTTCAAGCAGCTGAAACTTGTACGCAAGGCCGATTGAAAATACTCTACGCTTGCCGGATAGGAACCTGTCATAGTAGCCCCTGCCGTAGCCAAGCCTGTAGCCTTTTCTGTCAAACGCGATGCCGGGCACGACGAGCAGGTTGATTGCATCCACTGGGCCGTAGGGAAGCGGCTCCATCATCCCGAACCTACCTGTGACCAGGTACTTGCCTGACGACATTTCGTAAAACGCAATCCTATTGCCTTCAACGCTTGGCAGCGCCACCATTTTGCCAAGTTTTCTGGCCTGCTCGATTATAAGGTTGGTCCTTACCTCCGACCCAAAGGCAAAGTATGTGGCGACAACCATGGCCGACTGGAACTCTTTGCTCCTTATGATGTGCTCCTGAATGAATCTGCTGTGCCTCTCGACGTCGCCGGCAGCAAGCGCGTTGCGCTTTTCAAGCACTTGTCGTCTTGTCGCTGTTTTGCTGGACTGCAGCTAGCCACTCATCTCTCTTGCTATTGAAGCGGCGGATACTGTGTTTTTCAAAAGCATTGCCCGGGTCATGAGGCCCACTCCTCCGGGGACCGGCGTTATCCACGACGCCTTTTGCTTTACAGAGTCAAAATCAGCGTCGCCGGTCAGCTTGCCGCCGACCCTTGCAGTGCCAACGTCTATAATGACCGCACCTTCCTTTATCATGTCTGCGGTGAGCGTAAAACGCTGGCGGTTGCCGACTGCAGTCACCACTAAGTCGGCGTTTCGCAATTTTTTATCCAGATCTTTGGTCTTGGAGTGGCACACGGTCACGGTTGCGTTGCGCTCTAGCAGCAGGAACGCAAGCGGCTTGCCCACGAGGTTGCTCCTGTTGACAATAACTGCGTCCATGCCGGAAACGTCTATCTTGTAATAATCCAAGAGCTCGATTACGCCGGAGGGTGTGCAGGGCTTCAGGAGCGCCGTGCCGTTCTGCAGCATACCCGCGTTGTATGGCGTCAGGCCGTCCACGTCCTTGAGCGGGCTCAGCACATTAATGATCTCAATCTCGTCAATATGGGAGGGCAGCGGCAGTTGCACCAAAATGCCGTGAACTGCGGGATCGTTGTTCAAGAGCTGCACAAGCTCTACTAGCTCACTTTGCTTAAAGGTGGCCGCAAGCTTGTGGTCCCGGGTGAGAATGCCCACTTCATTAGCGTCTTTTTGCTTGCTGCCGACGTATGTCGCAGACGCGGTGTCGTCCCCAACCAACACTGTCGCAAGGCAGGGTTGAACCCTGCTAGCCTTCAGCTCGTCAACGGCCTTTTTCACCCTTGCCTTTACGTCTTCGGCAACGACCTTGCCGTCGATAATGCGCGCTACCAAACGAATAGGTGAGAATTCCAAGCACTATTTTGCTTTTCTGGTCTTCCAAGAATGAAGGTCTCATCCTGAATAATGTTTCCAAAGATTAACTACGCTTTCTTATATATCTGAAAGCTGATAGAAACGCCAGGAAGAATGAAATATAGAAGTAGAACTGAAATCGCTTCGAGAATCCTAGAGTCTGCAGCGTCTGGCACGACCAGGACCAAGATAATGTACAAGGCGTACCTTTCGTATGCGCAGCTAAAGGAATACCTGCCGGTGCTTGAACAAAATGGCCTTTTGGCGTACGATAAGGGCGAACAGATCTACAGAACCACCCAGAAGGGCTTGCACTTTCTCAATATCACCAATTCGCTGCAGGACATGATGGAAGCAGTTCCAAACACTCAGGAAGTACAGAAAAGGCAGTAGCAGCAGCAGTAGTTCGTTTCCTCATTTTTCTGCTACGCCTACCCTTATGAGCGATACCTGACATTATATCCTGTTGTTGAAAAATGTTAACGCAGGCTCTGCCGTCCGCGCGCAGCGCAAAATGCTCAATGCAACTGACACTGCGCTTATAGTCAACCCAAACTCATGTAGTGGGCTGACAGGCAAAAATTGGGACGACCTCTTTTCAAGGATCAAGGACATTTTCGGCGGCAGCGTCAAGGTAGCTTTCAGCAAAGAGCAGGGGCACGGGACGGCCCTTGCGAGGGATTTCTTGCGCCAGGGTTACAGGAAGGTAGTCGCTCTCGGTGGCGACGGAACGATAAACGAGGTTGCAAATGGCTTTTTTGAAGAAAATCCAGGCATTCGCCGCTTCCATTCGCTTGCCCTCAAGCGGATAAACCCGGATGCTATAATGGGTATAGTCCCGTGCGGCACTCGCAATGTCCTTTCCAAGTCACTCGGGCTCCCTGCAGACGTCGTCGAGTGTTGCCAGAATTTCGTCGGAGGGTCACCGGCAAAGATAGACGTGATAGTGGTATCTGCCACAGACCCCGAGTACGGCACCCGCCTCCCGCCGAGGATTTTCCTAAATGCTGCAGAGATGGGCGTTGCGGCAGAGATAATCGACAGGTCAAAGAAGGTGAGGGGAAAGGTAAAGAATAGGCTCGTGTCGACCATGGCTGCCATCGTAACCACTGTGCCGGCGTACCAGAGCAACCTCTGCGAATTTTTTATTGATGGCCGGAAAAAGTCGACCAGCATGACTATGGGAGTGGTAGCCAACGGAAGGTTCCTTGGTGGCGGATTTATGGCGGCGCGGGATGCCGATGTGTCTGACGGCCTGCTTGACCTAGTCGTCCTGAAGGACTCGGGAAGCTTCAAGATGCTCGACGAGATGATAAACATGAAGGCGGGCGACTATTCCGGTGAGGACAACATACTGTACGCAAAGGCAAAAAAAGTCCTCATCAGATCGAAGGAGAGGAAGGTCACCATTACGATCGACGGCGAGCCGATAGGCATACTGCCTGCGACATTCCAAATATTTCCAACACAATTGACAGTGATGATGTAAAGTTTGGAGAGTGATTCTTGAATGTTAAATCGTCTGCTCGTAATATGCTCCGCTATTGCGTAGTGGTTGTTCTGCTTCTAATCCGCTTAACATACTCTAGATTTCTTGCCGGAACCCCCATACGGTTTCATATGGTTTGACATCGGCTGTGACAACTGCGTCTGCGCCAATGACTGTGTGATGGCCTATTCTCACATGATCTGAGATCACGGCTCCGGCCCAAATGGTTGCATAATCACCCAGTTCTGCCCCTCTGTCAACAAGGGTACAAGCTGTTAGTTATCAGGCAATACTTTCCGATCTTGACATTGTGTGAGATATGAACAAGCTGGTCCATTTTTGTGCCTTCACTTATTACCGTGTCTTCCAAGCTTCCTCTCACTATGCACGCGTTGGCCCCGTTATCCTCCACATTATCGCCAATAATTACGCCTCCCAGTTGAGGAATTTTTCTAGCTCTCCTTTCTCATTTCTTTCATAGCTGAACCCTTCCTGTCGAGCATTACTCCTCATTCCGATAGATGTTCTTGCTAATCCGGATTCTAGGCCGCGGAATGTGGAAGAATTTTTTCATGATGTGGATAAACCAAAGCCGCGGATTGTCCACGCATATCAGCACCTTCTCTTCAATGGGTGTATCGAGCTCCAGTGGGCACAATATTATCACGGATTTGGAATTGATGATCTGTTCTAGGCTCTTGCCAAACGCAAGATCCGCTGCGCCAGCTAGCCGCAAGGGAGCGATTTCTGCTATAACAGGCTGTTTACCTTTTAACTCGTCGCGAACCTTACAGTTGCAAGTGTATTCAATAATTTTTTTAGAGCTATTGCTGTTCTTTTTTTGCGCGCTTGCTGCTTACTGCCACCGCTAGACCAACCCCCGCAACATTTTGTCCTTATGGAGCTGCAGGTTTGCTACCGCAATCGTAGAAAGCCGGTCAATTTCAGTCTTCGGAGCATCCTTGATAGAAAGGAGAATGTGTTTAAGCGTCACATTCTTTTCGCCCCACCATTCTAAGTGCAACAGAATCTGCATCTTGTCATCCACGCCTGTATGATGGCACATGCACTCCTGCCGCCAGTTCCTCCTGCTGTCGCTGATGTATTTCAAATACTCAAGTACCTTTGGGTCTCTTGCCTCAATGTGCCTTGAAGTAAACTCGCTTTGGGGGGTCTGGTGTTATTATCGGAGTGTTCTGCGAAATAAAGACCACTTCTTGTCTCGTAATGCTTTCGAGTATCTTTCATCCTTCTCTGATCTGGCTCAGGAACGGCTTGTCGAGCCGAAAGAACCTAGTGACTATGTGGAGAACTATTTTGTGCCCCATGTCAGATATCTGGCGCAGAGCCTTGGTCCCGCTTTCAGACATTGCATTGTATAGGTCTGTATGCAAAAGGACAAAGTATATCACACGCAGTCCGTGAGCCGCCTCAAGCTTGGCCAGTTTTAAAGCATAGCTAAGCGAGAGATCGACATCATGCCTCAATATTATGAACTTCTTTGAAGTTTCAATTATGCGGTGGAAATCACAGAGCGGCCCTATTTCATAGCCGCCCTATCTTGCAGCATCTAGAACATCAAAGTAATGATCCAATGTAAAGCCACATTTGGTTTGCAACAACCCTTGCTTCACTAACTGTACTGGAATAATGTCATGAGAATTGTAAAGTGCATTCCGGTACCGCCGCCAATCCTGGACAGGCTTACCTGCGTGCAGGAATGAAAAAGGAAGATCCAGCACTATTTCTAATCCTTGTCTATTTCAACCTGCTCTAGGCGCTCCAGAGCCTCCACTATCTCACTCTGCAATTGTTTTATGCTCCTTTCTTCCGACTTGAATGGCATTTGGTCGACTACCAGCGGCTGCACTTTCGTGGTCTCGGCGATTATCCTCTGCGCCCTTGCATCCACGCTATTATCCTTAGAGATGCCGTTTTTCTTGGACATTTCCAGTAGCTTCTGGTCAAGCGCTGAAATCCTGTCCCCAAGGAGCGACGCAAGGTTGTCGCGAAGCTCTGACAGGTCGGCATAGTCTGCCACCGGCTGCAGATGGGCAACCTTTTGGTTAAGCAGGTCGAGCTGCTGCCTGTATTTCAGCAAGAGCCTATCGCGCTCTAAGCGGTCAATCCTGCCCTCCTGAGCTGCCTCGTAAACCCTTGTTATGGCCTCTGATGCAAGGGTCTTTTCAAATAATAGCGATACAAGTTCCGCCCGGGCAGTGGTGGGCGTAGACGACCTTTCCTGAGACTTTATCTTTTTGTTGCCGCCAGCGGCTCTTGATCGCGATAGTTTCTCAATGACCGCAGCCGAGATCGCTCCCGCCGCCGTCGTTCCGGCGATAAGCGCAATTTCTGTAACCATTGTTGTTGTCGTATTGCCTAGCCAAAAGCTAACAGAAAAGCTTTCTGTTGATATTAAATGACCTGCCGCTTAATCCAATCGTACTTGCGCATCCTCGGATCAGGATAGCCGCACTTGGCGCACCGCTTGCCATGCTTGTGGTACGAGTTGTGGCCGCACCTTCTGCACCGTATGTGGGTCTTTTTGCGGGTGAACTTGCCCATCGAGGTAGTGCCTTTCGTCATTTCTTCTTCTCAGCACCTTCCTCGTGCTACTTTGGCGGAGGGGATATGATGACCACGTTGTCTCCCCTGACAACAATAGTGCCCAGATCGTTTGACTTGCCTTCCTCCAAGATCTCCACCGAGTCTTCAAGCAACAGGTTCATGTGCTGGTCGAACCCGTGGAGGTTCCCCCTAATTACCTTGCCACCTTTCAACTTGATAAGCACAACTTTTCCAAGGCTCTCATCGAGAACCTTTACCGCCATATCTACTGACAACTAGTATTCTACCTATACGTAGAGCGCAATATAGGCATATATTAAAATTTCATTGCATCTCGCATGCGGGCGGGCAGGCAGGACAGGCTGCCTCCTCAGCTGCCAAACTCGGCTATCGTCTTGGCAAGCCCGGCGACCATCTTTTCGATCCATTTTTTCCCCTTTTCCGCAGACGCCTCCCTCGGGTCTCCCCAGACGCCATTGCCGGTTATTTTGGGGAACGAGCCAGGTGCATTCGTTATGCTGCTGTAGGCAGCCTTTGACTTTGAAAGCCTCTTGGAATTTGGCACCGCCCTGTCCATTCGCACGAGTTCCGGAGCTATCGCAAGAACAAGTGAGGTCTCGACCTCGCCTGCGTGGTCAAACTCATGATCGAGCGCGTGCCAGTAGTGCAGGGTATGGACGCTGACATGCCTTGAGATCCCGCCGTGGAGCTCCTGAGCGATGTACTGCAGCGCGCCCATGTTGCCGTGGTGGCCGTTCAAGATGACTATCTGCTTTATCCGGTTTTCAGCAAGCGAAACACACGCATCGCACAGCACTGTCGACAGCGTAGAGTTGCGCAGGGAAACGTTGAACATCGGCTTGTGCTCAAATGACACGCCGTACGAAATTACCGGCAGGACAAATGCCCCTGTCCTTTCGCCGACAAGCCTTGCGATGTATTCAGCGATAAGCGAGTCTGTCGACACGGGCAGATGGCTGCCGTGCTGCTCGAGCGAGCCTACCGGGATTATTGCCTTTTTGATCTTTTTGAGCGCATTCCTGAAGTCAAACTCGCTCATCCCAAAGACCGGTATGGACATGTATGTATGAAAAATCAGTGCTCTCCACGTTAAGAACTTAGCTGTTATTGTTTTCACCTGCGATGTGTACCTTGCCCCAGTACACCTCAAGCTTGTTCTCCAGGTACAGCTTGACTCCATCAAGCAGGGTTGAGGCTTCGAGTTCCTGGCCCTTTTTCTTTATCGTGTCAAGCGTGTCCTTGTCCGACACCTTGAACGAATTCTGCGAGATGATAGGTCCTTGGTCAAGGTCTTCTGTCACAAAGTGGGCCGTGCACCCCATTATCTTGGCGCCGCGTTCGTATGCCTGCACATAGGCGTATGCGCCAGGGAAGGCCGGCAATAGCGATGGATGGATGTTGATTATCCTGTTAGGGTAGCGCCAGACAAAGTTTGGAGTCAGTACACGCATGTACCTTGCAAGCACGATCAGGTCGACGTTGTACTGCTCGGTGAGCTGCAGGATCTTGTTCTCCGCTTCCGCCTGGTCGTTGTGCACTACGGCATGAAATGGAATGCCTGCGTCGTCAGCCACCGACTTGAGCGTGCTATCGCTTCCGACAATAACTGCAATGTTGGCCTTTATCTCATCTTTCTTTTTGGCCTCAAGAATCCTGTCAAGGCAGCGCGGCTCTTTGCTGACAAAGATCGCGACATTTTGCAGCCTATTTGGTTCTTGGTAGTGGACCTTGATCTCCATCGAGAGCTTTTTTGACAGCTGCTTCAGCCCATCATCAAGCTTCCTCCTGTCCGCCTGCATGAACGACGCCTCAAGCTGCATGCCAAAGAGGCCGCGGACGACGTTCTGGCTTATCTTCTCAATGTTGCCGCCATTCTTGAAGATAAAGTTAGTAATATCGGCCACCACGCCCTTGCGGTCCTTCCCGACAACCGTGACTTCAATTATGGTCTTGCCTTTGGCTGCTGCAGGAACCATTGTCGCGGATCGATAGCGCTTCTGAAAGATAAATAAATCTTCAGATGGAACGTCAATACTTAAATAATAGGGTTGCTAATTGTGACCGTTGGACGGCATTGCTTCCATCCGCGGAAGTATTTTTGAGGTACCCTAGTTGATGCGCATCCTGAGAAACATTCAGTCTTCTTCTTCTGAGGCATAATCTCATTATGAAACCGCAGCCAAGACAGCAAAAACAATCTTCTTCAAAACCAAGGAAAGACTATGACTACAACAAGCCGATAGGCAAGTGCGTAGTTTGCTACACTCTGTCAGGCTGGCACTGCTATGACTGCGATAACGACTTTTGTCAGATGCACTTTGCGGACCACAAGGAAAAGAACCTCTGCAGGGCGGCATATTAGCAGCAGTAGTAGTAGTAGCCATTTGGCGAATACGTCCTTAATGCGACTATTTTTTGCAGTAGCGTGAAAAAAGAGCTAATCCCGCTTTTTGTCATCATCACGATGTTTCTGGCTGTCGGAGGCGTGCTGATTGCGACCAACTCGCTCTCCGAAGACCAAGCCAAGGACTTTCACGCGCTGTTGGCTAGCAACATATGTCGCTCAGGTCTGACGCCAGGGTAATCAAGCAGCCTCTACCCTTGATGACAACACCTTCATCTATTATGCCATAAACGACGTGGAAGAGCAGGCATCAACATTGCCAAGAACGACACAAGGGTCAAGCAGATAATCAGCGAAACAAAGGGCAAGGCAGCGACCATAGCGGCCGTCCAACCCACGCTTCTTGTTGGAGCTGACGGAGAGCCTATCCATAGCTCTGGCGGTCAGGTCATAATAACTGCCAACTGGCAAGTCGCTGGCGGCAGCAGAAGACCCTATTCCACCTCCTCCGGCTTTGACGTCCTTAAAGGCAAAAGAGGAGCGAGTCCTACCAGCAGATAGTCGCTCTATATCATTTCAGAAAGTTCCAAGCGCAAGAAGAACTAGGGATTTGAAGCGTGCAAAAAGGTGCGGGGGGTGGGATTCGAACCCACGAACCCCTAAGGGACGGGATAACCCATTTCCTATGAGATCTTAAGTCCCGCGTCTCCAATATTTTCAGCCTATTTGGCCAGGCTCTACAACCCCCGCTGCCCAGACTTGCGTTATGGAGATATGTAATTAAATCTAAACGCATTTTGTGTAAATGTCACTTGCTGCAGCATCCACATTCTCTTATTGACATCAAAAAATAAGCTAATTTAGAGATCGAAAGTAAGCTAATTTTCGAATATTGCCAATGTTATTGAAATTTTCCCAGAATATACAAACGCTCTTAGCCAACCTGCTACAGCAAATCACATGCCCTCACAACACCTACTAGGAAATAAGGCGAATGCATCTACTTTGGCATAACTATGCGGCGCCCGTTGCTGCGGCTGGTCGATGCAGCGGGAGAAAATGACGGGTCTCGCAACAACTTGACATTGTAGTG